>NZ_CACSIG010000053.1:0-1263 GCF_902705815.1 Alteromonas infernus | reverse complement strand
TAGATTCACACACCCAGTTAAGAGATAATTATCTCAACTGGAGTGTATATGAAAACCCGAAAAAGCTACTCGAAAGAATTCAAACTGGATGCGGTGAGTCTGGTTACAGAACAAAATTACAAGATTACTGAGGCTGCTCGCAGTCTTGGTATCAGTGCCAATATGTTAGGCCGCTGGCTTAAAGAGCAAGAATCAGAAGGGGCTCACGCATTTCGTGGCAATGGTAAGTTGACGCCCGAGCAGGAAGAAATTCGCCAACTGCGAGCAGAGAATAAGCGCCTGAAAATGGAGAAAGAGATCTTAAAAAAGGCAACGGTCTTCTTTGCCAAAGAAACCAAGTAAAATACGGTTTCATCACCCAACATAAGAAGACCTGGCCGATTAGCCTGATGTGCGAGATTCTTGGTGTCAGTCGCTGTAATTACTATAGTGCCGTGCGACGCAAGGAACACATTGAACCGGATCCGCAACATGATGAGTTAATTGAGTGGGTACAGAAAGTAGCAGATGCCAGTGACTTTACCTATGGCGTAAGACGTATGAAACGCGCGTTGAATTCGCTTGGTTATCCGGTTGGAAAACAGCGAACGAGAGCCTTGATGAAAGAAGCTGGAGTGAGCGTCAGACGACGTAGAAAATACAAAGTCACGACTAACAGCGACCATCAGCAACCTGTCTTCGATAACGTGCTGTCACGCGACTTTGATGCTCAAAAGCCAGACCAGGCGTATGTCTCTGACATTACCTACATCTGGACGCAAGAAGGCTGGCTGTATCTGGCCGTAGTGATTGACTTATTCTCACGAAAAATCGTGGGCTGGAGTATGGCATCGCGGATGAATGCCCAGCTTGTGTGTGATGCCTTAACGATGGCTTTGTGGCAACGTAAACCTAAAGTGGGCCTGATACATCATTCGGATCGCGGCTCTCAATACGCAAGCCGACAATTTAGACAGTTACTGACGCAATACAAGGTAACAGGTAGCATGAGCAGGAAAGGTGATTGTTGGGACAATGCCGTCGTAGAAAGCTTCTTCGGCACATTGAAACAAGAGCGAGTGCAGTGGCGTCACTACCAGAGTCGCCGTGCTGCCCAGCAGGATATTCTGCAATACATCACTATGTTTTATAACAGTCAGCGAATGCACTCATATCTGGATTACAAGAGTCCAAATCAATATGAGGCCGACATGGCTAACTTACAAAAAGCGGCTTAACTGGGTTGTGTGATTTTGGTTGACCACGTCANATGGACTTGAAGTC
>NZ_CACSIG010000052.1:0-544 GCF_902705815.1 Alteromonas infernus | reverse complement strand
GTCTGATCACCCTTAAAACCGTAAACGACGCGTTTACCGTTTATTTACCTTGGTTTTTTCACTAGTTTTAGTCGGGGGGCGGTTACCGTTCTCTGGCTCGGTTGTGGCGTGGGGTAAACTGTCGGGCAAAATGAGCTCAAAAGCGGTGATTTTCACCGGACTTCGTGAACTTAGCATTTTGCACTTAATTGGCATGGTGGTTATTGGCTACTTCTTTACCACCGACCCAAGTAACCCAATATGGATTTACTGTGCGATTGCGCTGTCTTTAAGCTTCGGCTTGTGGGCTACTATCTCCATTGGCGGGGCAGACATGCCGGTGGTTATTGCGTTACTAAATAGCTATTCGGGTGTAGCGGCGTGTGCTGCAGGTCTTGCTACAGGCAATACCATACTTATCGTTACCGGCTTATTGGTAGGGGCTTCAGGGCTTATTCTTACCAACATTATGTGTAAAGCGATGAACCGCTCCTTGATGAACGTCCTGCTATCTGGTTTTGCTAAGCCAGTGGAGGCGGGTGAAAAGATTGAAGGTGAAATTAAG
>NZ_CACSIG010000051.1:0-25751 GCF_902705815.1 Alteromonas infernus | reverse complement strand
ACGCAAGGCTGCCTAATTTAGCGAGTGGTGCACTTCGGAGTTGAATTCGCGCGTTAACTATTTCACAATAGTAATTATAATAAAGTCACGAAACTTAACTTATCGTACGCATCTTCAAATATTCCACTGCCCATGTATTTTAAATTCTCCTACGATGAGGCTATCTCTGATATTACAAGCAGGTTTTATAGGATTAAAAGACTACTTCTATACTAGTCTTGAAAATCCATACGCAGAATATAATGCAAAAAGCGCTCCTACACCTGTTCTAAGCTATTCAACTACCTAAGGTCATGCAAAATCTAAAAATGTAAGGGTTAAATAGCGGACTCGTTTCCTTAACGAATGTAATATTTTCACGCATATAATGAAATTAAGTATATATTACACTACGTAAAATCTAAATCTAATCAAGATGTCAAAAACTAGCGTCTGCACAACTGAAGGTGTATAAATACTAGTGTTAGATTATCCTTTCATATATATTTGTTTTTAAAGTAAATATGTAACATTCTAGTTGTTCTTAAATGAAAGTTTAATTTATTTTAACAGTCATGGCTTTATTTGCGCTTTAACTTGCTGGCATCAATAAAAATTAAAATTTCGAATTGATTTGGTTATGCAAAAAACTGGAAGTGTTATTGTGGTATAGATATTGAATGTTACGAGATGGTATCCACAAATTCTCACCGGAGACGTAATGATTAGTGCCTATACTGTTAGCGTCGTGGTTGTTGTGAAATCTCGCGTTAAATCCTTAATTAATTTAATTAATCAACTAGAAGATTGTGAGGTGTTACCGGAAGAGCTTGTAGTTGTCTGGATGGCTCCACCAAGCCAGTATTCGTTAATATCTAGTCAAAAGTTTCCTGTACATCATAAGTTCAAGATATGTGACGATCTACCTATTTCAAGAGCAATTAATAAAGGTGTTCGTAGTGTTTCCAATAGTCACTGCTTAGTTATCAATGTCGAATCGATTATCTCCTCGAAATTAATAAAAAACCTAAAGGATGTTTGGAGACCTTCTTGTGTTATAACAACCAAAATTGTATGTATTTCTAGAGCTCTTATGCAATTAAATTTTCTTCAGCTAGCTACAGAACTAGATAAATATCCGCATTTCGAGACTGAAGAAAACGCGAGATTTTGCGTAAAAAATAACAATGGCTTGTTTTTTATCAGTTTACGAGATTTTGAAAAAACTGGTGGGTTCGATGAACACTATCGCGGCTACGGAGTAAATGACGAGGATTACGTAGAAAGGTGTATTGCCTCTAATATGTCGTTAAGTACTGTGAGTGATACAACCTATATTCGTAATCGCGTACACTATCAATACCCTGTCCTTCATGTTACAAATTTCATTCAAAACTCACGGTACTTTTATAGCAAGTGGGGTAAATACCCCTGCAAAGATGTGCTAAAAAATTTCGTAGAAATGGGATTCATAAATAAAGATTATGAGGCCAGCCGTTTGCACATTCTGCGAAATCCCTCTACAGATGAATTAGCATCTTATAAACTTGAAGCAACCAATTCTTAGATGGGGCTGAGACAGTTGTGTACTCGCTTAAAGTAACGAAATAAATGGGATTTGCAATATTAATATTCTACTGGAAATTACTCAATTCTGTTTTGTGTTAAGTCTATTTTAGCGGTGGTCTCAAGATTTTAACGCGTGATATTTAATGCACTTATTTAGCTGAGTCTTAGTGGTTTATGTATAACTCGAGATGATGTCTTATATCGCCTGTAAGTTGATTCGAAAAATATTGAATTGTTTTTGATGAATAAATGTTATGTAACTTACCAGTGATCCTCTACATTAGCGAGCATCCCATATGGACAATATAGAGCAACATATATTCGAAACAGAGAGAATTTTGATTTGCAATGCGGGGAGTGGTTCATTAGAACTTCAAGAGTGGGAAGAGTCAACCAAGCTTAATATGAATATAGTGGAGGGCGAACCCAAGCAGCTTTTTGATCATTTCAAAAAATATATAGACGAGACGCTACCGTATCAAATAATTTTGCACCGTGTTGTACATGTTGGAAAGGTGGATCGGAATCCTAAGCTAGTAGATGAAGATTGCCTTAACTTAATAAGGCATTGGTCGCCCTTAGCACCGCTTCACAATGAAATTGCGCTTAGGTTGATTGAATATGGAATAAGGGAATGTCCGCATGCAAAACATTTTATTTTCTCAGATTCTACACTTTTCAATACCATTCCAGATTGTGCACGTCATTACGCCCTACCTGAAGGACTCTCTGAAAAATGGCCAATAATGAGATATGGATTTCACGGGCTTGCGCATCAATCCCAATGGAATCAACTGCAAAAGCAAAAGAAATATGAACGCGTTATCACTATACATCTCGGAGGCGGAAGCTCATTAGCTGCCTGGAAAGGGGGAATAGTTATCGATACAACAATGGGCTTTACACCAAGTGACGGCCTTCCTATGACAACACGTAGCGGAAGTATAGATCCTAATATTGTATTGCATTTGCTTGAACGGGAAGAACATACACCTGAAAGCTTATCCAGATTATTTAACCATTCTTCTGGACTCGCAGGAATTAGCGGAATTTCAGGAGACTACCGTGATCTTAAAAAGAGTGAGTCTGGCTCTGCTTCTGTAGCGTTAGAAATATATTCCTATGCACTTACCAAAGCAATAGGAGCTTTTGTCGGTGTAATGGGAGGCGTAGATGCTATTGTATTCGGAGGTGGACTTGGTGAGCACCAACCGGATATACGAGCAGATTCTTTATGTCAGCTGAGCAAGCTTGGGATTTCTATTTGTGAAAAAAAGAATAGAAGTGCACAAGGAATTTGCGCGCTTCATCAAAAACATTCTCAAACTGAAATATGGCTTATTCCCAGCGATGAATGCCTGGAGATGCTCGGCCAGTATAAACGATATTCCAAGGAGACAGTTTAATGTCAACAAGTTATAGCACTGAGGTAAGCGATCAATTCAATGAATGGTCTCACGGATATCGTAAAATTCAACACACTAAAGCCACAGTTAGACTTGTCGAAGAATACCTCCAACGTATTCCTCTTGAATCAAAGGATGACCATAGGAAGTTATTAAACACGATTGCGTTGTTAAAAGCTGCTGACCGAATTTGTAGTGCTAGCATGTGGCTAGTCGCTCACATGACATATGCTAAACGTGTTCCCATGGATGGCTCGGTTCTATCCGCCGATGACTTTAAGAAAAAAGCGCAGGGGCATACTGGCGGGGCTCTAAACATGACACCCGCCTATACGGGTTATCTTCTTGCCAATTCGCTTAGCGGAAAAACACGCTCATGGGTAATGGGTCAGGGTCATTGTGTTGCAGCAATAGAAGCAGTAAACGCTATTATAGGCAATCAGTATGAAGAAAAAGCAAAACTTTATTCATGTGATGAGCAGGGATTGAGTCGTTTGTGTAGAGACTACTACTCATATGAACTTGATAAAGATGGTGAACTTAAATCACGCATAGGTAGTCATGTAAATATTCATACAGCAGGCGGAATTTCAGAAGGCGGATATTTGGGGTTCACGGCACTTCAATATTCACATATGCCCCTTCCCGGGCAAGAATTAGTAGCATTTTTAAGTGACGGCGCTTTTGAAGAACAAAGAGGTAGCGATTGGGCACCGCGTTGGTGGCGCGCAGCTGATACGGGATTAGTCACACCTGTTATGATCGAAAATGGTCGCAAAATTGATCAGCGGACATTGATGGCGCAGGAAGGAGGAACAAGCTACTTCGAAAAATATCTAAAACTGCATGATTTTAATCCTTTGCCTATAGATGGGAGTGATCCAGCTGCTTACGCTATAACTCTTCTTAATGCTATGGAGACCTTATCAAAAATTGGTCAGGAAGCCCAGGAGGGGCGTATCTCCTACCCGGTTAAACTTCCTTACATTATCGCGGAGGTGGTTAAAGGTTACGGGCTACCTGCAGCAGGAACAAACGCAGCTCATAACCTGCCATTAGGTGAGAATCTAGTTGAAGACGATAAGGCAAGGGAAGAATTTATTAACGCTACCGCCGCTCTATATGTCTCTCAAACAGAACTAGAAGAAAGTGTGAAAACTCTTAATAATCATTCGATTAATGGTCGTGTCCGAGAAAAAGACCATGAATTGAGATTACTGAAACGTAGAGAGTTAATTTTTCCAGACGATAATTACATCGAATCAGGCCTATCAGTTTCCTGTCTGAGAGAGATTGATAAGTGGTTCTCAGATCTAATTCATTGCAATAAATCTGTACGTTTTCGTTTAGGCAATCCTGATGAAGTGCAAAGTAACAAGATGACTAAAACATTAGCATCATTAAAACACCGAGTGGCTAATCCAGAAAACAACGAGACAGAGTCGATAACTGGCGGTGTTATTTCTGCATTAAATGAAGAGGCTGTCGTGTCGGCTGTATTGGCGAATAAGCAGGGTGTAGGACTGGTAGTTAGTTACGAAGCTTTTGCTATGAAGATGCTTGGCGCGATGCGCCAAGAAGTTATTTTTTCAAGAAACTTAAAAAAAGCAAATCGACCAGCCGAATGGATTAGCATACCGGTTATAGCAACGTCGCATACTTGGGAAAACGGCAAAAACGAGCAATCCCACCAGGATCCCAAGTTTTCCGAAAACTGGCTCTGCGAGATGTCAGATATTTCGCCTGTATATTTTCCTATTGATGCAAATACATCTAAGGCGATTTTAATCAATTTATATAAGACTAGAGGGAAGATAGCGGCGATGGTTGCTTCAAAAAAGGCCCTTCCCATTGTAACAACCGGCGATGAAGCAGCAACGGCGGCGAATAACGGCGTATTTATTGCGATTAAGGAACCGAATGCTGATATTCAGCTCATCGCTATTGGAGGTTATCAATTACAAAGCTGCCTTAAAGCCGCAAAATTATTGCAGAGGGAATCAGTAAAATGTGAGGTCGTAGCCTTACTTGAACCGGGACGATTTCGAGTTCCCCGTGACGAAACAGAAGCAGAGTATTGCCATGATAAAGTTATGATTGATCTTATGATTGCACCTGCTCCCTTGCGCATTGTGGTTTCACATACTGGAGAAGAAGTTATCACGGGAGTCTTGCGGCGGCTCGATTTAGGCACCGAAAAAACAACTTTCATGGGATATAAAAATCAGGGAGGTACATTAAACTTAGACGGCATGTTAAAGGTTAATGGACAATCAGAAAGAGATATTGAGAGCGTGGCTAAAAAAATGCTCAGTACCAACAAGTAATACAAATTTTTTTAGGAAATCATTTCGGCATTATCAGTATCACACAATGCCTACATACTAGACATCTCAAATAGGAACATCAATGACTGGATTTCCAAAACTTGGCATTTTAGATTCTACAATTTCACTAATTCGCGATCCTTATCGCTATATATCCAAGCACTGCGATGAACTTAATACTGATGTATTTCAAGCTCGATTGCTATTACAGAAAACTGTCTGTATGCGAGGTGAAGAAGCGGCGAGAATTTTTTATAATACTGAATATTTTTCTCGTACTGGTGTTGCGCCCTCAAGAATCAAGAAAACTCTCTTTGGTGAAGGTGGTGTCCAAGGGCTTGATGAAGAAGAACATTTTCAACGTAAAAAAATGTTTATGTCTTTTTTAAGGGCAGACAAGATCGGAAAGTTGAGCATGATCACTTGCGATATCTGGAAAAGCCGAGTTAAAGATTGGTCTTCAAAAGAGAAGATAAATTTATATCAACAGTCTTGTGAACTGTTAACCCAATCAGTATGTATGTGGGCAGGCGTTCCTCTCAAGGAATCCGAAGTAAGCCAACGTAGTGAGGAACTAACAGCATTATTTAACTACGCAGGTAATATAGGACCTAAGCATTGGAAAGCAAGAATTGCAAGAAAACGAAATGAAGCATGGTTGATAAGCATTATCGAAAGCATTCGAGAAGGGACCTTCAGGCCCTCTACTAACAGCGCTGCATATATAGTGGCTAATCATAGAGACTTAGATGGATGCTTGCTGGAATCACAAATCGCTGCGGTGGAATTAAACAATCTTTTGCGGCCAACTGTAGCGGTAGCAGTCTATATAGTTTATTGCGCTCACGCTTTACATCAAAATCCCCTCATCAAACACAGGTTAGTAAATGGATCAGACAAAGACTATGAGTGTTTTGTGCAGGAAGTTCGGCGTTTATACCCCTTTTTTCCATTCACTGCAGCGACAGTAAAGAGAACTTTCGAATGGCGTGGATATAAATTCCCTAAGGGTAGACGAGTGTTTCTGGACTTATTCGGAACAAATCACGATGCTCGTACCTGGGAGAATCCAAATAATTTTGATATGGAGCGCTTTCGTGATTGTAAAGTCAATGACTATGTATTTATACCACAGGGTGGTGGAGATCATTTTCGAAACCACCGCTGTCCTGGAGAATGGGTAGCAATTGAACAAATGAAAATTGCAACAAAAATATTGGTATCCGAATGTGACTACACCGTACCAGAACAGGACCTAGATCTAAGAATGGGGAATTTGCCGGCTTTACCAAAAAGCAATTTCATTATTTCAGATGTTCGTCCTATAGATAAAGATGAGGACTTGAATGACCATATTTAACACTTTATAAATTGAAGGCTGTGATTGGTCCAAGTACCGAAATTATATTTAAAAACTAATCATTTAATTAAATCCATATTAAATTCAAAAGAGCGCTTCGATCCTAAATGATTTTTAATAGCGTTATAACGGATATGATGAAATTATAAAATAAGCTATCAACTGTTTAAACTATATTAGAATTAGTTACTACACCAAGGTTATAAGAACCAAAAGAAAATCGATACAATCTGTACGAAGTAGTAGTTCAGTAAAGGCTATCGAGGCGCGTAAGCTTTAGGCCGAAATAACGATCCCTCAATCTTGTTTAAGAAAGACTGCAACTTGTCTGAACTAAAGTTTCATATCTGACAGCTAACAGCGACACAGACGATTGAGGAGGCTCCCCAAAAACTGACTCTAAGCTACTTTGTAATTCTATCTGGCACGATCGAAATGTTGAGTAAATGGAAGCACACGCTCGTTATTACTGTAAAAACGCAAGGTCCGCCGCTAAATACACCTAATTTCTCCCATCGGTATAAAAATTGTAACAAGTTGACAGATAAACTGATTGCCCACCACCCCATGGCAATTTTTCACACTATGCTTATATACAACGTAAGGATTACATATGAAATATTCTAGATTTTTGGCAATGATAGTCACCTCGACTATAGCCATGTTCATCATGATGTATTTAAACACTTACGCAATTTTCCACGTTTGGTTTAGTGAAACCCGCACTTATATGGCTCTGTACATGGGAGCCGGCATGGCCATCATTATGCTCGCGTTTATGTTAGGGATGTACGCTAATAAAAAAGTAAATACGATAATTTTTATTGGGGCAGTTGCGCTATTTGCCATCTGTTTATATCTCGTTCGTTCCCAAACGACTATTTCAGATTCTGCATACATGAAAGCAATGATTCCACATCATTCTATAGCCATACTGACAAGTGAACGGTCAAATATTGAAGATGCCCGCGTGCGTGAACTTGCTGATGGAATTATCAAAGCGCAGCGAAAAGAAATTAAGGAAATGGAGTGGTTGATAAAAGATATTGAACAGAACGGAAAACTGACCTCTGGGTCTGAAGCAGCAAAGCGTCCGGTTCCGAATTTCGAAGGTAAAGTAGATAAAGGAAGAGACGATGAGTAATAAGGCAATACTCTATAGAATGGTCACCGATGAGCACATTTGCCCTTATGGATTGCGCTCCAAGGACTTGTTAGAGCGGAAAGGCTATGATGTTGAAGACCATCATCTGACTTCAAGGGATGAGACTGATAAGTTTAAAGCAGAGCACGGTGTGGAAACTACACCGCAAACTTTCATTAATGGAAAGCGGATAGGCGGCTATGACGACCTCAGGGAGTTTTTCAATAAAGGTCAAGCAGGGCAAACCGGCACTACCTACACGCCGGTTATTGCAATATTTTCAGTAGCAGCGTTGCTTGCACTGGCATTTCAGTATTATGTGGCAGGCGACATTGTCTCAATCAGGACGTTAATGTTATTTATAGCGTTCTCTATGACCCTGCTAGCCGTGCAAAAACTCAAAGACTTATACAGCTTTACTAATTCATTTATTACTTACGATCTTCTTGCCATGAGGTGGCTCAGATATGGATATATCTATCCATTTGTTGAAGCCTATGCTGGAATAGGTATGGTTGCCCAGCTACCGGCGCTGGCAGTTGCTCCCTTTTCGTTATTTATTGGAACAGTAGGGGCTATTTCCGTTTTCAAAGCGGTCTATATCGACAAACGAGAATTGAAATGTGCGTGTGTCGGCGGAGATAGTAACGTCCCCCTAGGCTTCGTTTCTTTGTCTGAAAATCTATTTATGATAGCAGGCGCGCTGATCATGTTATTCCGATAACCAGACAAAAGGCTTTTAACTAAACGGGTAGTGAACCATCAGCTAGAGAATATACTACCCGCATTTTAGTCATTCCTTCTGTCACGATGCTAGCCTAGTCATGGTAGTCTACAGAGTTGTAGTTAATATTATTCAAATACAGCTTCAATGGTTAAAGTGTTCTCGACCTCATCGAAGATTAAAATACAAATGTTGCAGTTATTCGTTTACGCCAAGTTTTGAAACTGCGAGTAGCTTTTTAAGTCTCTTTTTAATTAGGAAAGTCTCGATCTATTGATATACTAAATTTTCATCGTTAAGACGATGATATTTTTATCCTTTGGTTCGTGGATCTTTTAGAAAAATAACCATTCAAACAAAATAACTTCAAAAAGGATAATTACTCAAGATTGAAAAGTAAATTCTTATAGTTCTGTTACTTCCCAACCGTTAACAGTCCTTCGCAAGCAATATCTTATACTTTTCTGAACTGTATCTCTTACAACTATCACGCAATCATCTACTTCTACGCATTCAATTTTATCACCATTTTTTAGGCGTGCGTCTGCGGATGAACCTTTGATTATGAGCTCTGTATGATCAATCTGTAAGTTGAACGCTAAACAATAAGCACTTAATGCATCAGTTATTTCTGAATATTGACAATCGTTTTGAGATTGTTTAATGGTATTTACAATGATCTTTGTCATATATAGCGTTCTCAACACGTTTTCATATCTTGGGTAAACATTTATAGGTGAGATATGAAATATTAATAAAAACTGCATACGATAAACTCTATCTAAATAAAACATAAAAAGTCATGTTGTTCAGATGAAATAATCTTTGCGAACATTATTATGTCGAAAAAGTACATTGTTACAGTTTTTATTTGATAGCTAATAGGCTCTCATAATTTTAAGGTGTCACTCATATTTAAGTGTTATAAAATTGATTATAATTAATAATATTTTCTTTATCGTCAGACAAGTTTTATTATAAATATAGCCAATATCATATTCTTATTCAACGCATTCAAAATCCAGTAAATGCAGATGCTCTTCTATTGAGACACCATCTAGAGTATACATTAAGAAATGAACTCGGCAAACAGGTACTAAGGAGGATCTTAGAGAATCGCAAGCAGGCAGATAAATGTCTATTAACTAGACTAGTCCGCAACTATGGCTTAGGCTAACTAAATTAATAATGAACGGAAAAAAAATCATCAACAATTTTCTTCATAGAAAGCTTGGCTTTGATAATCAATTGCTGAAACAACTACTATAAGTTTAGGAAATTTACTTGTTCTAATAATTTAGTGCTAGGTGATAACTTGTCGAATAAAGAACTAGCTAAGATCTTTCTGTGAAAGACACATTCTATTCTTTCCTTGTTTTTTAGCCATGTAGAGAGATTCATCAGCTAGCTTGTATGCTGTGTCGAAGTTAAAATTTATATCTTCCACATAAACTGCTCCAAGACTCATAGTTATTTTTAAGTTAATATTGTAGCTAGATATAAAAAATGAATTTTCAGCGATAACTCGAATCAGTCTCTGACTAAATAGTACGGCAGCCTCTTCGCTCTTAGTGGGGACAAATATTATAAACTCTTCACCTCCAAAACGTGCAAGTATATCAAAATGTCTAACATTGTTTGACAGTCTCTCTGCTACTTCACACAATACGTTATCGCCAGACTGATGACCGTAGATATCATTTACGTTCTTGAAATTGTCAATGTCGGCCAGTAATAAATAACCTGATGTCATATTGGAAAATAAAAGAGCTTCTTCAAAACCTCTACGATTATACAAACTGGTTAGAGGATCAAGCTGCTATTTTAAATTTGCATTTCTCAATTCTCGTGTTTTTCTTTTATTTATCAAACCAGAAAAAACCAGTAGCGTAAAGAAGAATATAAGGTTGATTCCTAAAATAATTGCAAGCATAGAGGCTTTCGAGGCTATAATCAGATATTCATGCTCTATTTCCATATTAAGACTCTAATATTGTAATTGCTGAAATCGACCAAATTTAACAACTGATAAGATAATTTTAGAGGTCGCGAATAATAGTGAAGAAAGTGAGAAGTAAAACAATGAAAGACAGCTTACCGATATTACAGGCCCCTCCAAAAACGCAGGGATACTGACGATTAATATTATTTTCGTCAACATAATGTGAAGCCACCCCATAAGTATATACAATAATGCAGCGTACTCCATAGAGATCTTCCTTATATAAAAGTTATAAATAGTGAGGCCTGTAGAGAAAGTGAGAAGTGAAGGTCCGCTGTAAAAATTAAATAATACACCTTTGTTAAAAGATTGTGTGAGAATTTCAATAAAAGGTTTTCTCCAGAAGTCGGGTGATAAAAGTAACCAGTATAATTCTAATTCTGACAAATTAATATCGTATTTTTTATTAGATATGTTGATATAATTATCAGGATCAACCGTTAAATTACCGATTAACATTATGGAAATGAAGGATGATACGATCGCACATGTAGCAATAATTAAATTCTTAAACATGGAGTTGCCTGTTTTTCTCCGGTGAGACCCGTCAAAGTTGGAAATCTTATGTGTCTCTCGCCAAGCTGCAAGTGCCAGCCTAGCTAGGCTTTATTCTACTCTTACTTAACTTGTAAAAGGCTCCAACGTTAAGTGAGGAACATTTCATTTTTTATCATCTCTGCTCTTTGAGAAACTGTGTATAGATCGTATATACAGTAACTTTTATCTACAAGTAAATATTCTACCGCTGACCGTAGGTTGGAATTATATTGTTCATTTACTCTCTAATAAGGGATCGGCTAACTTCACTTCGTCACGTGCGATCGCAAAAATTCATTTTTTTCTAAACCATTTCAGGGGCGAGTGCTGTAACTAGTATTATGAAATAAATGTAAGGTTGCTCATGCTCTGGCTTTTAGGTCTTCACATCTTCGGTCTTCTGATCTGGTTGGCAACCGTGTTGTATTTGCCAATCTTAATTGCTACTGAGTCGAAAATGCGCGAAGACTTTATCGATATTCCATTTGGAATGGGGTCGGTAGCGCGGCTGATATTCGCGTATGTGGCTTCGCCCGCGGCTATCATTTCTATTATTGCGGGAACATTGGTCTTTGTAATAAACGACACCCTTACTTTCTGGCTGATGGTGAAACTAACCATTGTGACGATACTGGTGATATTGCACGCGAGCCTTGGGCTACTGATAACGCGCCTTGAACGCCAGGAAATGCGTTATCTGGCAGGCTTTAGCTGGTACTTTCTGATAGCGATATTTTGCTGCGTCGGAAGCATACTGTTTGTGGTCCTGGCAAAACCTGCTGCACCTGGTTTTGTGCCATGGCCAATCTAGGGCTCAACTTAGCGTTCACTATTTTGAGGCTCGTTAACACCTACGCCGTAAGCAAAAACCAGTTGAGCGCCCAAAAAACCAGTAATACCGATAAGGATGCCAGCTAGAACGCTGACATAGATTCCCCAGGGATTAATAAGTTCGCCGGGGTTATCGCCTAAGCGTAAGGTAAGGTTAAATGTGGTCAGCGATAGCGTCATTACTGCTAGAACGGCGTGAGCCCAGGCTGCGACAATATGGCGAATAATATGTACAGTAAAAACATCAATGGCACCGGCAAGGCTGGCCAAAACACCAAATGCCAGTCCAGCAGCAGTAAGCCAAAAACTGGCTTCAGCCCAGAAAGGATCGCTGGTAAGGATAAATACAGTATCTGTGACAATGAGTATGAGCAAAAACGCGATGGGAAAATGGATCAGGGCTGGATGTAGTGCATGCCCCCTAAGTGAAGCGCGGCTGCTGATTATTGAATTCGACATAGAAGCATCAGATCCTAAATACCGTTTAAGGAGTGAGTTTGGTAAATAGAGTAACAGAATATCTTTTCACTGCCAGTGCCTTATTGTTGGCAGGTTGCAGTGAGCCGTATTCCATTCTCGCCCCTGCAGGTCCGTCAGCCAAGGCGGTTACCACAATCTGGTGGGGCATGCTCACGGTTGGAGTCGTGGTATTACTGGGGATTTGCTCACTCTGGTGGTATGCCAGCTTCCGACGCAATCGTAAATATAGCGATGCAGATGTAAAACGCGTTCTTACTCGTATGGTTTTGTGGGGCGGTATTGTGTTACCCACGGTGGGCATAACCGTATTGCTCATTTTTGGTATTCCAGCCGGGAATATTATGCTGCCTTGGGCAGATGAGCGCGCTGTGCGAATTGATGTGCATGCCAGACAATGGGCGTGGGATGTAACCTATCCGCAACATGATATTGAACTAACAGATGAAATTCATATTCCTGTCGATACGCCAATTGATATTCATGTGACTAGTGCGGACGTGATTCATGGCTTCTGGGTGCCACGGCTAGGGGGAAAGATTGATGCGATCCCGGGGCACACGAACATCGTGCGTTTGCAAGCCGATGAAGTAGGTGAGTTCGGTGGCCAATGCGCCGAATATTGCGGCCTTTCTCACGCTAAAATGCATTTTAAAGTCATTGCTCATTCTGCTGAGAAGTTTGATGCATGGCTCGTCCAACAAGGTAAAACACAATGAATGGCAAATCAGAACTACACAAAAATTTTGCCAAGGTGTGGGATAACCTACCTGGGTGGGGCAATCTTGCAGCGGTAAACCATACTTCTATCAGTCAGCGATTCATGCTAACCGGGGTGATCTTTTTTCTCGTAGGCATTTTGCTGGCAATGCTGATCCGCTCGCAATTGGCGTTGCCAGGTCAGACACTCATTACTGCCGACCTGTATTCACAGGTTTTTACTATGCACGGCACTATTATGATGTTCTTGTTTGCCATTCCGGTTCTGGAAGGCGCGGCGATGTATCTTATTCCAAAGATGATCGGCACGCGCGATCTAGTCTTTCCCCGTTTGAGCGCCTTAGGCTATTACTGTTACCTCTTTGGAGGGTTGATTTTGCTGTCAAGTCTGGTGCTAGGCATCGCGCCTAATTCGGGCTGGTTTATGTACACACCCTTATCCAGCGACGACTATTCCGCCGGCGCGGGCTCAGACTTCTGGCTACTCGGAGTGACTTTTGTGGAAATATCTGCAGTATCGGCAGGTATTGAGCTTACCGTCTCGATTTTGCGTACGAGAGCGCCGGGCATGAGTTTGAGCAAAATGCCTATTTTCTGCTGGTATATTCTCGCGATGGCGTTAATGATCGTGTTCGGTTTTCCTCCGCTGATTCTGGCTAGCATTCTGTTAGAGCTTGAGCGGGCAGCGCAAATGCCTTTTTTTGATCCTAACGCTGGTGGTGACCCTATTTTATGGCAGCATTTGTTCTGGTTATTCGGCCATCCTGAGGTTTACATTATTTTTCTGCCGGCAGCGGGTATGGTCTCCACTATATTGCCAGTGTTCGCGGGTCGACCTCTGGTGGGATATCGTTGGGTTGTGTTATCAGTAATCATCACTGGGTTTATCAGTTTTGGCTTATGGGTACACCACATGTTTACCGTTGGGATCCCTCATTTGGCCCAGGCAATTTTTTTCCATTGCCAGCATGCTGGTGGCGATTCCCACAGGCATTCAGATTTTCGTTTGGTTAACGACATTGTGGGTAGGCCGCGTGCGGTTTGAACTGCCGATGCTATGGATTTTTGGCTTTTTGTTTATCTTCGTTTGCGGTGGGTTGACAGGTGTGATGCTAGCACTGGTGCCCTTTGACTGGCAGGTGCACGATACGCACTTTGTAGTGGCACATTTTCATTATGTGCTTATTGGCGGTATGTTCTTTCCGCTGATCGCCGCCCTATATTACTGGTTGCCCCATTTTTCCGGACGAATGCCGTCTATGAGAATGGGACGCTGGGCGTTTGGCTTGGTGTTTGTCGGATTTAATTCAACGTTTCTGATCATGCACCTAACTGGTCTGTTGGGCATGCCACGCCGAGTGTTTACTTACGAAAGTGGCCTGGGCTGGGATTGGTTAAATCTGAGTTCTTCCATTGGTGGCTTCGTGCTCGCGATTGGTATTTTAATGCTCGTCTTAGATGTGACGCTACATTTTCGATATGGTCGAAAGGCTTCATCTAATCCTTGGCAAGCTGATACATTGGAATGGGCCACGGGCATGCCGCCGGTATCTTACAATTTTGCCAGTATCCCTGAGGTAAAATCACGTCATCCACTATGGGACGACCCGTCGTTGATTAATAGCATTCCAGCTGGCGAACATGGCTTAAAAAGTATTAAGCACGGGCGACGGGAACTGTATGGAACAGATGCGATTAGTGGCAAGCTAAAAGAAGTTATTCATATTCCCAGCCATTCGTGGTGGCCTCTAATTTGTGCGGCTACCCTGGCGGGGTTGTGCATCAGCCTGGTGTCTAAAGCGTATATGGTCGGCATCTTTTTCGCCATATTGGGTCTAGGCTTCTTTTTACGCTGGAGTTGGGAGAACGGCACGCACAAGACGATGGCACCACTGACGGATGAAGAAGCGAGCCGGGGAGAGCCGCCTCTGCACTCGCGCACCTTTGACGGGCCAGGGTTATGGGGTATGTGTGTGACTCTGTTAGCTGACGGCACCTTATATTTGTCGCTGCTTTTCGGTTGGTTATATTTGTGGACAGTTTCACCAAATAAAACCTTACCTGACGTGTCGGCAATTTCGCCGGTTTTAATGGGGCTAAGTGGTGCGTTACTGACCATTGCAGTGACTTTGTATCGCCGTCTGAATCGCTATTTGCGCTGTGAGCAAGAGAAGTCGCTCGCTAAGTGGCTTTGGCTCGTTTCAGTCTGTGGAATGGGTCATGTTGGACTATTGGCTTTCATCACTGTTTCGAGTGACCTGCAATTTACGACTAATGCGTATGATGCCGTATTGTTGGTGATGCTGGCCTTTTTGCTTTTCCACAGTATCATCAGCGTGATCACCACTACGCTCCAGGCACTGCGGGTTAGTTATGATTACATCAGTACAAAGCTGTCCTATGAAATTGTCGTAATGAGCCCCATGTGGTTGTTTACACTTGTTATTTTTTGGCTAAGCTTCGCAAGCTTTTTGATCTTACCAACAATATGGGAGGCTAAATGAAAGTTTCCCGCGCGCACCCTTGGCATCTTGTGGCCGGGTTTGTGATTTGGGCGCTCTGGTTTGTATTTACATATGGCGGTGTCGCGGTGGCTTGTCAGCTGGCTAAACCTGCGGCCGAGGCGGGCCCATTTAATTGGATAAACCTTAGTTTTTTAATTCCTACGTTTCTTATTGTTATCTATTTGGGAATTTGCGCCTTTAAGTCGTGGCACGTAGCGGCAAATGCAGAAAATGAGTCGCGCTTTTTACTGCGTGTAGCGGCGACAAGTTATCTTGCTTCGGCCATTTCGACGCTGGCTGTTGGCATTCCTCTTTTGGCGATGGCACCATGTATTTAATTATTCTCGTAGCAACGTTATTGTTTTGGTCAACCGGTGCATGGGCGCACAACCCCTTTACCAGTGGTGGCCAGGACGCGTTTTCCGCTAGCCTTACGGCGGTGATAGTACTGATATTCTGGATAATCTATGTATGGGGCTGCCGCTACGCTACCGCAGTTGCATGGCGGAGATGGCTATTTCATATCACCATTTTGATCACCTTTTTTACCATTTTGGGTCCGTTGGACGAATGGGCTGAACATAGCTCTGCTGCGCATATGACCCAGCATATGTTTATGATGGTAATAATAGCGCCAGCTTTCGCTTTGGCTCGGCCATTGCCACAGTTCTACAGGGCTTGTGGAGCATATGGGGAAAGATTATGGAAATATGCATTTAAAATCACTCAATATCCGATGGTATGCACCTACTTTCACGGTATGATGATCTGGTTCTGGCACATCCCGAAATTTTATATGTTGGCGTTGGAGAATCCCTGGATTCACGTATTCGAACACGCCTGCTTTCTGATATCGGCGGTATGGTTTTGGTGGGCCTGCTTACATGCCTTTACCCGTAATGTTCCCTATGCGTTGCTGGCACTGTTGGTGACGCTAATGCACACGGGCTTTTTAGGTGCGTTTCTTACCTTTGGCAGCACTCCTTTTTACGGTGAATCCCGCAACCTTGCCGATCAGCAATTAGCGGGACTTATCATGTGGGTAGTAGGCGGAGTGCCCTACATCACCGCAGCATTTTGGGTGGGGCATCGCTGGTATAGACAGCTACAACGAAAATCGCTGACTGTTTAATCAGAAGGATTTGTACGTGAGGACTACCGGCCTCGGAGAATAGTTAGCAATCTTGTCATAGAAAGCGCGCCATTACGCGCTTTCTCGTCACCAAATCAAAGCTTGTTAATTAAGCAGCTTCAAGTACAGCTTTTAGCGATGACAGCGCAACATGGTCGTCCATCTCAATCACCATTTTTGCTGTCAGCTGAGGATAACCTTTAGCCAGAACGGCGATTTCCTTACCATCTTTGCGAAAAACAGCGAGGTATTGTTCATCTTCCGGTGTGCCCACCGCTTCGATTTCGTCCCACTCTTTTGCATGACCTACGTATTCAAACTTTACATCAAATTGCTGTGTCCAGAAATAAGGGGTGCGATCAAATGCTTTACGTTCGGCAGGGTAGGCTAGGCTCGCGAGTATATTTTCTGCTGCGCAACGACCATGCTGCTGGGCTAGTCGCCAGTGCTCAATGTGCATTTCTTCGCCATTATACGGATAGCTGGTAATATCACCCACCGCATAGACATCTTCAGCAGCTTCAAGGAATTCGTTCACTTTCACCAATCCCTGGTGCGTTAATGTAAAGCTATTGAGTAAATCTTTATCAGTCGTTATGCCGGTAGCTAGCAGCACCAGATTGGTTTCCAACATTTCGCCACTTTCCAGCTTCACTGCGGCTACTTTTTCAGTACCATGAAATCCACTTACTGTGCCCTCGACAAACTCGACGTCATGCTTCTCGTGTAAATCACGGAAATACTGCCCGATTTGGGTTCCAAATTGTTTTTCAAACGGTACCGCATCAGGTGCGATAACCTTTACCCGTATATTGTCGCTACGCTGCTTTAATGAAGCGGCCACTTCCAGACTAATAAAACTGTTGCCAACAATGGTAATATTGTTCGTGTTTTCAACGTCAGCTAATAGACTTTCCACATGCTCAATATTTCGAAGCGTATGGATCCCCAACAAATTAACGCCGGGTAAATCCGGCCGGACGGGGATCCCGCCTGTGGCAATAAGTAATCGATCGTATGCCAACGATTGACCATCATATAGCTCAATTTGATGGGCGGCAGTATCAATTCCGGATACTTTAGCCACTAGGCGTGTAACTTCTGTGATATCCATGTCGTCTTGATTAACAAGGGGGTCTACCTCATCAGGTTCCATGTCGCCCGCTGTCACAGCTTTGGTAAGCAGTGTTCGGTCATAAGGTGCATCTGCTTCTGGATCAACAACAGTGATCCGACCGTGGTAACGATTGTTCACCAGACTTTGCAGAGCGGCAGCGCCTGCTGCGCCAGCGCCGACAATCACAATATGAGAATGTGCGTTAACTGCAGTTAATCGGTTTTGTCGTTTATCGGTGCTGTCGGTGGCCTGTTCGGGATCCACAAGTACCTCGCCGTCACGTATTTCAACCGCATACCGAGATAATCCTGTTAGTGCAGGTGGCTCGCATACATCAGCAGAGGCGATATCAAAAGTGCCTTTATGCCATGGGCAAACCAACTTGCCTCGACATACTGCACCATCTTCAAGAGGCGCACCTTTATGAGGGCAATCGGCGCTGCTGGCATAAACGTTTTCACCGTCACGAATGAGAAGAATTTCTGTATCGTTAAGGGTAACGCGTTTAGGTTTGAGGTTTTCAAGGCGGTCTGCAGGACCGGCTGAGATAAATGACATGAGAGGCTCCTTATCCAAATGGGCGCCGACACCGTGTGCCAGCAAGGAAGTATTGCGAGACTCTAAACCATCAAGTTTTATTCCTATTCGCGCATTGAAAACATTAAATTTCATTTTGCGGTCGTGCAATCTTACTTATTCAATTAAAATCATTAGTCTATGGCATTTATTAACCAACGCGGTGTGGCAGCAAAGGCTCCTTGCATGATGGCTCCCCAAACCAATCGTGTTTTTACTACAAAGTATATTCCTGTCGTTCGCAAGTTTTACACTGTCCCGCCGCATTATCGATTATCAAGCAGACGCGGCGCGTTTCCCTAAATTGCCGAAGTTGATTAGATTTTGTCTATTTTCATCGTTTTCTCTCTGTCAATGACCCGAAACGCGGGTTGATTCGTTACTAAATAGTAACCCTCTTAATTTTAGGTTTCAGGCAAGGACTTATTGATGGCACAACAAGCAGCAGAAAAGCGGATTGTTCTGATAACTGGTGCATCTGGCGGCGTAGGCAGTGCACTTTGTGAGGTGCTGAAAAAAGATTATCACCTTATTGGGTTGGATTTGACACCTTGCGAAAGTGCCGATGAAAGTTACAAGTGCGATTTTACCTCCAAAGACTCCATTTCCCTTGCGCTGTATAAAATTCATGAAAAACATGGCAGTCATATTGCCTGCGTGATTCACCTTGCCGCCTATTATGATTTCTCGGGCGAAGACAACCCATTGTATGAGGCTCTCAATGTAAAGGGGACGGCGGATTTTCTAACCGAACTGCAGCGCTTTGATGTGGATCATTTCATCTATTCCTCCACCATGCTCATTCATCGGGCAGGGGTCCCTGGAGAAAAAATTATCGAGGATACGCCCATTGAGCCCGGCTGGACCTATCCGCAGTCTAAAGCCGATGCCGAAGAAGCCATTCGCAGCCATCATGGCAAAATTCCCTATACCCTGTTACGAATGGCAGGCTTGTACGATGACCACACCGCTGTTCCCACTTTAAGCTATCAGATCGCCCGCATTTACGAGCGGCAATTTAAGAGTTGGGTGTACTCGGGCGATAAAATGGCCGGACAAGCTTTTTTGCATAAAGACGATATGGTGTCATTGTTTACCGAGCTGGTTAAAAAGCGCCATGAAGTGCCCAAAGAAAATGTACTATTGGCCGGCGAAGACAGCGTAATGGGTTATCAGGCGCTGCAAAATCGAATTGGTCATTTGATTTATGGTGAACGAGAGTGGAACACCATCGAAATACCGGAGTATGTTGCTAAACCTGGAGCTTGGCTGGAAGAAAAAACCGAGCCGGTGGTACCTGACGCCTTTGATCATGGTGAAAAGCCGTTCATCAAACCATTCATGATTGATTTATCAAGTGATCATTATGACCTTAATCTCAGCCGGGTAAAGGAACAGTTAAATTGGCGACCACAGCACCACATTTATGATGCACTGGAACGGTTAATTGACAATCTGAAAAAAGATCCGCCAGGTTGGTATAAAGCCAATGGCATCACTTTGCCAGACTGGATGCAAACGGCGAAGGAAAAAGAAGTTAACGCCAACGCAATTCGTGAAAAGCACGAAGATCATTATCGTGACGCCCATAGCAACTTTATTTGGGCCCACTTTATGAATATCGGGTTGGCGTTCTGGTTGTTAACCGCGCCATTTTTGTTGGGGTATGAAAGCCGCGCAATGACGATTAGTGACATGGGGTCGGGTCTGGCACTGCTGGTGTTTGCCGGTTTAAGTCTGTCATGGCGAATGAGCCAGGCTCGCTGGGCCGCGGGAATTGTCGGATTTTGGGTGCTCTCTGCACCGTTGGTGTTCTGGGCTCCTACGGCGGGGGCCTATCTGAACGGCACGTTAGTGGGCATGCTGATTATTGCTTTTGCCGTGTGCTCGCGGCCAACGCCCGGTGTATCACTAATAGCGGCGGAGACCGGCCCCAATATTCCGCCCGGTTGGGAGTTTAATCCGTCAAGCTGGGTGCAACGGATGCCTATTATTTTGCTCGCATTTGTAGGTTTTTTTATTTCACGCTATTTGTGTGCCTTCCAGTTAGGACATATAGACGCGGTATGGGAACCGTTTTTTGCAGGCGGGGGCGGTGACCCGAAAAATGGCACCGAAGAAATTATCACATCTGAGGTATCTGAGGCGTGGCCGGTTCCCGACGCCGGGTTAGGTGCTATGACTTATGCGCTGGAAATTCTTACCGGCCTGATGGGGTCAACCCGCCGCTGGCGCACCATGCCCTGGTTGGTAATGCTGTTCGGCATCATGATTGTGCCATTAGGCGTGGTGTCGATTTTCTTCATTATTATTCAGCCCATCGTTATTGGAACCTGGTGTACACTTTGCCTGATTGGTGCAGCAGCCATGCTGATTCAAATTCCTTATTCGCTGGATGAACTGGTGGCAACTGCTGAATTCTTATGGCGTCGTAAAAAGCAAGGTCGCCCATTGCTACGTATTTTCTTTACCGGCGATACTGATACAGGAGCCTGGAAGGGTGATGAAAGAGAGTTTGAACGGGGCCCCATCACGGTATTTAAAGACATGATTGGTGGTGGCGTTACTTTACCCTGGAATCTTGCGCTTTGCATTCCTATCGGAGTTTGGCTGATGTTCACCCGTCTGACGCTGGGGGCAGAGGGCAGCATGGCCAATGCTGATCATGTGGTGGGCGCTCTGGTCCTGACAGTCGTTGTTACTGCTACTGCCGAGTCTGGGCGCATGGTACGTTATGCGCTTGTTCCTCTAGGCCTGGCATTATTTACCACGCCATTTCTGCTCGGTGCCCCTCTGGTTTCAGTTGTTTCAAGCTTGCTATGTGGCGCATTGCTAATTGGGTTGAGTTTACGAAAAGGTCATATTAGAGCAAGCTACGGGAAATGGGATAAATTCATTGTTTAGGAAAATAAGAGGGCTTCTTCAATCAGGTTATCCCTCTTGTCGGCAAAAAGCATGGATAATAAGCTGCTCCCACAGCCCTGCTAGTGGCGTTCAAGTCATTCGCCTTTCATTTGCTTCTGGGTTGGCTAGTTTATCTCGTTTTGCATCATTTTTTTTCTGATATATTAGCCCTTTATGAAGTCTACAGTTTTCATATGGTGACGTTTTTTGTTCAGTCTCCGACATCGCCCATTTTAATTGCTCCAATTGTGGCAATGTTTAGACTACTAAAGTATATTTTTCTTCAGAAAAAGTGCAATTTTAGGCATGGGAAATAAGCGCCATTGGCGCTTTTTTTGTCTAAACAATTTAAAGTACCAACAAAGTTGCAACGTTGGCTGATTGTGTTAATGTATAAACATTGTTGGTACGTGGAGGGGGTGTTATGGAAACTGTAATTCGCAAGTATGGTAATTCAAAAGGGGTAATTATTCCTGCTGCGTTGCTGAAGGAATTGGATCTTGACGTTAACGAAAAGATTGACGTTAAAACAGAAAATGGGCGGATTATCATTGAGCCTATGCGTCAGCTAGAGTATTCCCTTGATGAGCTGCTGGCTCAGTGCAGTCCCGAGACAATGACTTTGGATGATGATGATAAGGCGTGGTTGAACGATTCGCCCGTTGGCAAAGAGGCGCTGTAGTGGTTAAGAAGTATATTCCTGTTCACGGTGACATTGTTTTCACTGATTTCGATCCATCTGCTGGTCATGAGCAAGCGCATAAAAGGCCAGCTTTGGTGTTGTCACCGGAGCCATTTAACAAGCAGATCCAACTTGCTCTGGTTGCACCAATTACATCGACGGTAAGAGGGCATGGCTTTGAAGTTAATTTGGGCGATAAAACGCAAACAAAAGGGGTTGTTCTATGCCAACAGGTAAAGACAATTGACTATGACTATCGAGGCATCAAGTTTATCGAAAAAGCGCCCCAGAACGTGATTAGTGAAGCTTTAGCGCGTGTTCGTGCGTTAGTAAGCTGATATAGGAAACACAATGGAAATCAATACCTCTTTGTCATCTAGCCAAGCTAGATTCGCCACATGGATTGAAGAAGAAATGCCTTATCTATGGCCGTTGTTTGACTTCAGCAAGAGGGAGCTTATTTCAAGCAGTGTTGATGAGTACTGTGAAGTTGCATCGAGAGGTGAGCAAATAATGGCAAGGTTTGCTGCGGGTGTATGGTGCGGTAACAATCAATTTAATTTTGACTTCATCGAAGCAGCTGCTCACTTGGATGAAAAGCAGATGAGCGTTGTAACTGACTGGCTGAAAAGTCCGTTTTGGCCTTAATTAACGATATTGGAAACAGAGACATGGCACCGAATATAAATGGCAAGGAAATTATTACTGATTACGGCTCTGCTGTAATCGTTGAGTATGATCAGTCAAAGGAAAAGTTTCTTGTTGAGTACACTGGTCAAGACGCAATTGGATGGCTTACCAAAAGTCAATTTTTACTGAAATAGGCAAATGGGAAACACGAGGCAGCAATGAACACATTCACGTACATCGATAAGCGCTTAATCGACTTAGGCCAAGAACAAAAAGCAAAGCTTGTTCACGCTTTAAATGATAAAGAAAAAGCGTTGGTAAACGCGTTTTACACTGGTGCAAAAAATGAACTTGCGTCGCTGCGTGATGAATTAATGCGTGATGTGTCACCTGTTGATGACGAATTACCTAAAAATCACATCGTTAATCACGCAGAAATGCGTGAATCGAGCTAATGGAAAATAATAAAAATACACACAATGTCCAGTTTTACATATTCCGCAGTCTTTTTAATTGAAGTAATCCCTGACTGAGGAATTTATGAAAGAATATTTGGTAATGATGTTTGTGTTTATGGTAGCTTTTTTCCTGTATGGGTATTTGTTTGGACCATTACTTATCTCATGGCTCATTGTAGGCCGCGCAACTTTGTACAATAAAGGCGTTAACCTTTCCAATGATGGCATAGCTTGTTATTTATTTTACTTTGCTTGGCCTCTCTATCGAAACCGGTAAGGATTTATTCAAAAAATATGGTTAACGAAGATTTTGAAGAGTTAAAGAAGCGTTTAGGCTCAGCTTCGGGCACCGAATGGATCGCAGTGATGATTGATTCTACCAGTGATACAGGAGCTTATAGCATTGAAGAAATTTATGTTATAGCAGAGCAATACTTCATCTGGGGGGAAGGTGAGTTCATGGATAAGAAATTTTGGCAGATGATATCGAACGCTACCAATGTGAAAAATCAGAGTGAATTCTTTTCTAAGTATAAACGTGTATTTGATGAAACGAAGATGGATGCAAGCAAGCTAAACATGGCGAAAGCTGCATTTGCTGAGTTGAAACGAGACGCAATGCTTTATGCTCAGGGCCTTGATAAGGACAGCGAGGATTTTAAATTTGAAGCTTAAAATAAAAAAGTGATACGAATCTGCAAACTATGGGCACCCTTAACCCCCGTAGAAGTTAAAAAACAGAGCGCGTGTACTCAAAACTTTGGCATTGATTGCATAGGTTTGATTTCCCCTCCCAGCTCTGTTCGCACTTTATGCAAAGGTGGAGCATAGATTCTCTGAAGTCAGTGTATTTTCCCATGGTATTTTCACGAAATCCTTCACCGTTTTCATAGGAAGCTTTGTGACTACCTAATAACACGTAAACGGATTCGGACCCTTTTTCGAGCGCATAAATGCGTGATTGTTGTTTTGAAGTACTTAAGGTTTTTGGGGAGGCGTTCGCGATTTCTGTCGTGTTAGTATGAGTCGCAGGCCCTGTATAAATGTTCGTGTTCTGATATATGCCTCTTGGAGTGTCGATATCAGCTAGTAATGTTTCTTTATTTTCACAAACAAACTCATCGTGGCGTTGCTGAAATCGTACTTCTCTAGGGTGATAGTGCCAATATTTACCGGTGTGCGAACGCGCTAGGAACTCAATGAGAGCGTCTTTATATTGACCAGACTTGGTTTCTTCAAAAGCCTGCATTAAAGACATTACATTAAACTCTATTACCCCAGAATTGTTTTCTGGGCTTTTGAGTTGTTCTGGTATACGTCGACCATCATACGTAATGTACACAACCAGTTCGAACGAACCAATCTTAAGAACAAGATCTACCATTACGCCATTGCGCATCAGTTCTGATTCCACAATGTCGAACTGAACCACTTTTTCCTCAGTCAAAGTGTATCGATGTGAGTATGGGTGCTCCGACCCCGGAATGGTGGAAGATAAGCTTTTTAAATAGGCAGGTAGACAAAGCATCGCGCCTTCTTCAAATAACTGTTTCATCATTAACCTTACCGATACAGCAAAGGAATAATCACAGGGTTTTACTGTTTTCTTTTTTACGTCTCTTGATTGGTGAGCAAAGTGCCACTCTTTGATGGAACCATGTCGCGCTATTAAAGGTGTTTTGCAGGATGGGCATATACAGTCGCACTTAATTCCGTTTTGAACGCTGCCAACATCTACTACCTGATTGCTTTTCAGGTGTAATCCAAATGGTATGAGAGTAAAAGCGCCCATTGTCATTCCTTTGCTTAATCGAATACGGCTATGCGCTACCTAGATAGAAATAATATTTGTTTTATTCTGACTTTGATAGTGCGACGTTAAAAGTATGAGTTTTTTATATCTGTATTAGTTACTGAATTAGGGGAAATATCGTGCTGGTGGTATTTACCTTCGCCGCAGGTTCGTCTAAACTTAAATCAACAAAACACTTCTGTTAGCACTTTTTTTATGGCCATTATGGTCATTTAACTCCCGCGCAGAAGTCACTTGTGTCTCAACTACATTGTGCATTGTACAAAATAGTAGAGACTTTAACGGAAAAAAATCTTAAACCGAAGCTTCGTTCTTCGTCAGCTTTATGCAAAACGAAACCCTGTTTGGGACACACCAAACAGGTGAGTCCTATATGTTTTTTCTTACACAATAGGACTAATGATATGGCTTATTCTTGCTATTTAGTGAAACCCGAACAAATCAAGCGCATTGCTTCACCAGTTCACTGTAATCACTTTATGCACCATATAACCGTAGATTTTGGTATTCCTAATAATTCCCCTTTACCTTCCAATCCCAATAATGTCCAAGTTATCGGTGTTGCTTCTGACGATAAAGCGCAAGCTTTAGTTGTTTCAGTTGATGGTAAAAAAGAACGGTCTAATGGACAGGTATTTCATATCACAGTTTCTACTGCTGATAATGTAAAGCCCGTCTATTCTAATCGCCTGTTGGAATCTGGATATACCCCCATTAATCCAATTAACATTGATGTAGAACCATCGTTCGTTAACTGGTAATCGCAAGATTATTTAAACCCATCAGGGACAAAACATTGTCCTTATGGGCTAGAGGTTGTTGATCTTTGTATGAAAAGCAGCCGGCATAGCAACGAGGT
>NZ_CACSIG010000050.1:0-5916 GCF_902705815.1 Alteromonas infernus | reverse complement strand
AACCGACTCAAGGTCGGTTTATTGTTTCTCTTCTTAGTAAATAAAAAGAGAATGGTACCAGAGGCCGGACTTTGATTGGACCGACACTCGGACGGCGCGCTTTAGGCGTGCCGATTCAATTTCGTTCAGGCACAAAAAAACCGACTCAAGGTCGGTTTATTGTTTCTCTTCTTAGTAAATAAAAAGAGAATGGTACCAGAGGCCGGACTTGAACCGGCACGCTATTTCTAGCAACGGATTTTGAAATAAATGCGCATACATTACTTTATTGAAATCATGGGTATATGTTTACATTGAGAAGCTTTGCAAATTCTTTGCAAAGTCAGGCCTCATTCCTACGAACAATGTCAAGAAATCTCTTCCGCTTACTTATCAGGTTGTAATAGTAAAAATCATCAAATGTAATAGTCTTCCGGAACACCTCATCCTGCCAACGGAAGCACGTCACCAACAGAATATGACAGGCAGTATTTTAAGGACATAGAAAGTGTCTAGGAAAGTCAGGCCTTGCCAAATGATCCCCGCACCAATAGTTAAAGTACAAATACGCAACAATCCATAAAGCCATTAATTGAATCAGGGATGGATTAACATCGCCAAAAACGTGGGAACAATGAGTGAGTTTTTAACGCAATGGCAAGAGACTGCTCATACTACCTTGGCACTGTTTATATGGCTTTTTAGGTTTTCGTGCTTGGCTACCTAATAAGCTCAATGAGCCAAGTCTTTGTCAACAAAAAGCGAACGCAAAAACCTATGGAAAAATTGGAGCCAAGAGTGCCCGCCTACCTCTAGTCTAAGGGTACTGCACTCTAAGGCCTATGATGGTTCAATTTGACGTCATTATGGCTTTGCCGGTTTACATAAATGCGGGTGGTTCAATTAGGGAGTACATAAATCATGATGAATTGTATGGGAGAGACGATGGGGGTTGAAATGATGATAGGTATGGGTTTGATCTGGCTACTGGTAGTGATGGTCCTAATCGGGGCAGTGGCTGCGTTGTGGAAATACTTACGTTCAGATAAAGCGCGTGATGAATAGAATTAAACATTTGTCTGCAAGCCCGCAAGCAAATGTCATTTCTTTTCCTTTTTAGTAAATGTTGTCTGGAAAATGTGGTAGGCCCCTTTTATAAAACCTGGTCACAATGGACCCCATGTACGCAGTGCTTATCTGTACTCAGGCAAGTTTTGGAAATGGCGTAATTAGCTTACTTGACTTCTAAAGAAACAAGTATAGAACGAGTGCGAAAAAATATGAAGATTTTATTGGATGGAATATATAAAAGGTAAAACATGGAACCAACAAGAAAAAGTGATTTAAAAAAGGCCAGAACGCTTCAAATATTAAATGTCATCTATGATGCAATTGAAGTCATAGTAGCTTTAATCGCAGGAATAATTGCTAATAGTTCAGCGCTCATAGGGTGGGCATTGGACAGTACAATAGAGGTGTTAAGCGCTACCACGCTAGGCTGGCGTCTACACGGCGAACTTAAGGGAATTGATAAAAAACAAGTAAATAGACGGAAGAAAATCACTCTCTACGTGATTGCCGTATCATTTACTTTGGTCTGCATATTTATATCTTATGATTCCGTTACAAAACTTCTTAGTCAGCAAACGTCAAGCTGGAGCACTATGGGGTTAATCATTTTAGTTACTTCCTTGCTTATCAACCCGATTTTGATTCATTTCAAAAGAAAATATGGCCGCAAGCTGGATAGCCCGGCGTTACTCGCCGATGCTAAAGATACCTTTATCTGCTTATACCAAACGATCGTTGTCCTTGCCGGTTTGCTATTGGTAAATTGGTTTGGTTGGTGGTGGGCTGATCCTGTGGCGGCATTGCTCATTGTACCTTATGCAGCAAAAGAAGGTTGGGAAGCTTACACTAAAGCAAGAGACATCAGTATTGATGAGAAGTAATACCCGCATCACCTTAAATAATTCATTCTCTTAGCACTGACTTGTTTCGTCACGTATCAACCAAGTGCTTCAGGCTCAGGCATCATGATACAGCACAGAATGTAATGTTCCATGCACCGATGGTTGAGATACAAATACGCAGCAATCCATAAAGCCATTAATTGAATCGGCGATTGATTAACATTGTCTTAAAGGAGAGAACAATGAGTGAGTTTTTAACGCAATGGCAAGAGGCGGCTCACACTACCTTGGGTCTGTTTTGGATGGCTTTTTGGGCTTTCGCGCTTGGTTACCTAATAAGCTCAATGATCCAAGTTTTTGTGACCAAAGAGCGCATGCAAAAGTCCATGGGAAAAGCCGGCCCTAAAAGTGTGGCATTGGGCACTTTCTTTGGTTTTATTTCCAGTTCATGTTCCTTCGCTGCGTTATCGACGACGCGTGCCCTATTTGTAAAAGGTGCAGGCTTAGTTCCTTCGCTTGCTTTCATGTTGGCGTCCACCAACCTGGTGGTGGAATTAGGCATAATCATTTCTATTTTTCTTGGGTGGCAGTTCGTTGTAGGAGAATATGTCGGTGGTATTCTGCTTATCCTGGCCGTGTGGCTTTTGGTCAAACTGACGTGTAAAAAAGAGCTTGAGGAAAAAGCGCAATCACACGCGAAAAAAGCAGAGGGAGGCGACAGCCAGGCAAATAGTAAGGAAAAAGGCTGGAAAGATAAAATAATGAGTAAAGCAGGATGGCACCAAGTTGCCAGCCGTTACACAATGGAATGGAAGATGGTATGGAAAGATGTAACCATTGGATTTACGGTTGCCGGTATCATCGCGGTATTCGTTCCCACTGAATTTTTTCAATCTCTCTTCATAGGGGCCGGACAGGAGTCGAATTCCTTTTTACAAATTCTCGCACAGACAATCGTAGGCCCAGTCGCGGCTTTTTTTACGTTTATTGGTTCAATGGGCAACATTCCGCTAGCGGCGGTGTTATTCGGGCAGGGGGTCAGTTTCGCCGGAGTAATGGCGTTTATTTTTAGTGATTTGGTGGTATTTCCAGTGTTGCGGATTCAGGCGCAGTACTATGGCTGGAAAATGGCTATCTATATACTGATTGTATTTCTATGTGCCCTTGTAGGAGTCTCGCTCGTCATGCACTACGGACTCGATCTCTTGGGGCACTTACCAGATGCCTCCGGGTTTCAGTCGATGACCGATCGGGAGTTCTTCAACATTGATTACGCTTTTTTCTTGAATGTGGCCTTTCTTACATTAACCGGCGCATTCATCTTTTGGCATTACTCCAAAAAAGAGAAATCGACCTCAGGCAGTAAAAGCCTTGGCGATTGGGTATTGCTGACGCTTTCGATAATCGCGTATGTATGGCTTGCAATTGGTATTGCTGTGCTTCCATTTTTATAGTTTACAAGCGCAACTTTATGAATTAGTTAACTTTCATTTTGAGTTTTAATATTAGAAGTTGTTCTAAGTTTCAAATCAGTCCCATAAACGAGCAAAGTTTCTTTCATTTAAAACAAGGAGCCAGTGAAAGACGCTTGGAACGCCTTTCACTGGTATTGTGACAGTATAATATCCTCAGCTTCAATATAGCGACTGCTCTTCATTTTAATTGTTAGCCCATTTCTCAATTAGATCTTTGTTCATATTAAAAGGCTAAGAACTTCGGCTGTGTGGGGGATTTATAAAATCAGCTGCCATTATCAAATATAGCTAGGGAAAGTGACTGTCCTATTTACTTTCACAGTGAAACTATGGCTTAGTCGGTCGCAGCGAACGCTGAAGATTCGAAGGTTATGCGTTAATAAAGCGTTCAACGAATTTCAGACACAAAAACCGACTTGCGTCGGCTTATTGTTATCTCTTTCATTGGTAAGAAAAGAGATGGTACCAGTGGGCGGACTTGAACCGCCACCAGGTTTCTAGATTCAGACTAATAGGTCACGTTAATGTGTATTAACATAACCTAAAAATATCTATATAAAACAGGTAGCTATTGTAACTAAGCCATATATACTCGAAGTAAGCGCATTATTTTTTCTTTGCAAATGGGTATTTATGGCTAAGCAGTTAGCAAGACATGACATCGACGACACGCTCTACGTTTTCCTGCAAGATAACAGCAAAAAGTGGTACGCCCGTTTTCAACTTTTCGGGAAGTGGCATTGCAAATCAACTAAACAAGTTGATAAAGAAGAAGCTGTAGCAGCGGCTAGACTGTTACGTATGGAGTGGAAAATAAAAGCGGAAACCGGAACACTCACAACGAGCAAGCGTTTTCGCGATGTAGCTGCAAAAAGCATTCTTGCTATGGAACATGAGCTTGCTCACGGCGGTGGAAAAGTTAGCTACAAAGACTACATTGGGGCTTTGAAAAAATATCATATTCCATTTTTTTGACCGTACATATATCACTTCTATTGACCAAGACAAGCTTAAAGAGTTCGACATTTGGCGAATACAAAAGGCTGGTAAGGTTCTTAACAAATCGACTCTTCTAAATCATAACGCTGCGCTACAAATGGTGTTTAAAGCAGCGATTGAAAACCAATGGATGTTGCCAGTTCAGGTTCCAGTATTAAGCAACAAAGGAGAGCAGGGGGCTAGACGTGCTGCTTTCAGCGAAGTTGAATATGAGAAGGTCGTTGAAACTCTCGAAAGTATGAGAGACAACAGCCGTAAGGAAAAGACAAGGCAAATAAGAGAACTTTTACTTGATTATGCTGACGTAGTTGTCAATACAGGTATTCGTCCTGGCACTGAAATGGAAGAACTGACTTGGGCTGACATCTTAATGACGAGACAAGAGCACCAAGTTATTTTTAAAATCAAGGTACGAAAAGGCAAGACCACTAAACATACTGGCACTAGAACCGTTGTGTGCAAAGATGAATTTGTCTTTCCCCTAATGAATTTAATGGATCGTTTTCCTAATCGCCGACCGTCCGACAAGATATTTCTCTTAGCAGACGGTTCAAGTACCAATGAACTGGGTAGAACCTTTGTATCTGCATTAGAAGAAGCAGAGCTGAAGACCAGCCCAGATGGACCAAGAACACTCTATTCGCTGCGCCATACTTACATAACTTGGCAATTACTTAGCCGAACTTTAAGAGTTGATGTACTTGCTCGACAATGCGGTACTAGCATTGCGATGATAGAGCAACACTACAGTCATGTCGTCCCTAGTATGTTTGAGCAGGAGCTATCCGGAGTAACGTTCGAAAATAAAGAAGAAAGGGCAAAAAGCAAACGTGCGCTCGCACGAGGTTTAAAAACCAAAGAGTTACTTACACAGCGCTTCAAGGTTTGGGAGGCTGAGTACAGAAGGCGTGGTTGTATTTAAAGCAACGGTATAGTTCCTGATACTCATGGCTCAAGTGTATGTTCTTTCAATATTTGCTGTTCTGCTTCTAAAATATACTCTTCAGCTCTCCGCCATGGCAGCCTACGGCCAGCATTTTTCATTAGAGTTAATGAGGTCCTCGCTTCGTCCGCTGTAATAAGCTGTAGTATTACAAGTTGTTTTAAGAGCCACACTGTGCCCATGACAACAACAGCTTCATTTTCTGCTGCGGCTCGTAAATCTTTGTCTCCAGTAAGAAGTGGGCACTGATGATGTTTCGCCAACGCAAGCGCAAAACAATCATTGCGGCTAGGTTTTCGATATTGCTCAACAAGCGCTACGCTATAACTTACTAACTCTCCCTCAAGCTCATCAAGTCTCAAACCCAGCTCAATTAAATGGTTGTGTTCTTGTTCTAGTTCTTCGTAAAACAAGATATCGGGGATGGAGAAGTTATAAGGAAGTTGGAACATTTGTGGCAGCAGTGACGTGCTCCAATAGATTCACACACCCAGTTAAGAGATAATTATCTCAACTGGAGTGTATATGAAAACCCGAAAAAGCTACTCGAAAGAATTCAAACTGGATGCGGTGAGTCTGGTTACAGAACAAAATTACAAGATTACTG
>NZ_CACSIG010000049.1:0-60685 GCF_902705815.1 Alteromonas infernus | reverse complement strand
CGGTTCTGTGAGAGGGATGAGGCGGTGACGCCTCACCCTACTCGATGTGCGCTGAAGAAAGCTAAACGTATGAATCTTCACACTTATTTTCGCTATTTTTGCGGCTCGAATAGGAAAATGTACAGCAAGTTAACCTCTCATTTACCCTATCCACTGCCAAATTTTCACTAAATCGGGTAAAATACCGCCTGAATACTATTAAAACACGTCACTATTTAAGTACAAAGTTGATGCCTTCCCAGCGTTAGCTTTGATGTAGTAGACGTCAATAAACGACAGAGGGAAGATTTTGACAACGGAAAATACAAATTCAGTGTCTGCCGATAATAAGGGCGGACAAGGTGGGTTATTCTCGCGATTTCTCGCTACGGTAGAATGGTTAGGAAACCTTCTCCCCCATCCAGTTACCTTATTTGCCCTGCTTTCGCTCTTCATTGTGGTGCTAAGTGGGATACTTGGATACTTTGACTTAGCGGTGGCTGACCCTCGTCCTGTTGGCGCGAAGGGAAGAGAAGAAGACGGTATGATTGAGGTTATATCGCTGATGAGCGCCGAAGGGCTACAGCGTATTGTAACTGGCTTAGTCACTAACTTTACCGGCTTTGCCCCTTTAGGTACGGTACTCGTTGCCCTTCTAGGGGTATCGGTAGCAGAACACTCAGGGTTGCTCTCCGCTGCCATGCGTGCCCTTGTGATGAACGCCTCAAAGCGTGCAGTAACCTTCGCAGTGGTATTTGCAGGTATTATTTCTAATACGGCTTCCGAGCTTGGCTATGTAGTGCTTATACCTCTTGCGGCCATGATCTTCCACTCTTTAGGGCGTCACCCTCTTGCAGGGCTCGCGGCAGCATTCGCAGGGGTATCGGCAGGGTATAGTGCAAACTTATTATTAGGTACGGTAGACCCGCTGTTATCCGGTATTACCGAAGCAGCGGCGCACATGATTGACCCTGATTACATGGTTGGCCCAGAAGTAAATTGGTACTTCATGTTTATCAGTACTTTTGTGGTTGCGACCATGGGGGCTTTGGTGACGGAAAAAGTAGTCGAGCCCCGACTTGGCACGTTCGACCCCGCTGAAGCCTCAATAGATTTAGGCAAGCAATCGATGGATGCACTACAGATCTTGAGAAAAAAGGGTTACGTTGGGCAGGCATATCGTTTGTTATTGTTTGTGCAATATTGGCGTTAACGGTTGTGCCCGAAAATGGAATTCTGCGTCATCCAGAAACAGGTGAAGTGGCCGGTTCCCCCTTTCTTAAAGGGATAGTGGCTTTCATCTTCATCACTTTTGCTATTCCTGGGTTTGTATACGGTAAAGTGACCAAGTCGATGAAAAACGACAAAGACGTCATCGATGCCATGTCAAAAAGTATGGGGGCAATGGGCCTCTATATTACTCTGGTATTTTTCGCAGCCCAGTTTGTTGCGTTTTTTAAGTGGACGAACCTTGGCACCGTACTAGCGGTTAAAGGGGCCGCCTTGCTGCAGGCAGCAGGATTAGATGGCCCAGCAGTGTTTATTCTGTTTATTCTTATGTGTGGCGTAGTGAACTTGTCATTAGGCAGTGCCTCAGCCCAGTGGGCGGTAACGGCACCCATCTTCGTACCCATGCTTATGCTAATTGGCTATGCGCCAGAAGTTATTCAGGCGGCTTACCGAATAGGTGACTCGGTGACGAACGTTATCGCACCTATGATGAGTTATTTCGGCCTTATACTCGCTATGGCAGCAAGATATAAGAAAGACTTGGGTATGGGGACGTTAATCGCAATGATGTTGCCTTACTCCATGGTATTCATCGTAGGTTGGACAATCTTGTTCTATATTTGGGTGTTCCTACTTGGTATGCCTGTTGGGCCTGGTGCAGCAACCTACTACCAACCCTAAAGGGAGGTTAGGCTGACGGTTAAAGGTTATAAAGTAACCTTTGTACGTTAACACCCGATATAGACGCGACTTATCTGAAGCGGTAGCTGTTCTTTAAAACTGAACAGCTACCGCTTTTTTAATGGTTAAAAGCTATTGATGCAATCGCACTTTTTTGGCGTCATTTGCGATCATAAACTAAGGTAATTCAGTATAATACGTATATAGCGCAGTACTTCTCGGATTATGAATAGATGAAATACAAATCGAACAAAGGCTTTAGTCACGGACAAGCGGATAAAATCGGTGTCTTGGTCACAAATTTAGGCACGCCAGAAGCGCCAACTAAGCAAGCGCTCCGCCCCTATTTAAAAGAGTTTCTTTCTGACCCTCGGGTGGTCGAAGTGCCTAAAGCCATTTGGTGGTTTGTGCTAAACGGTATTATTTTAAATTTCCGTCCTAAACGCTCTGCTGAAGCTTATTCAACGGTGTGGACCGACGAAGGTTCACCGCTTTTGGCAATCACCAAAGCACAAGCGGCCGCCATTGCACAACGTTGTAAGGCTGAGTATGGCGATGATGTAATTGTAGATTTTGCCATGCGCTACGGTAACCCCGCCATCGGTAAGACTATTGAAGATATGTTAGCCAAGGGCGTTCGCAAGCTTGTCGTATTGCCGCTTTACCCGCAGTACAGCGCGTCAACAACAGGTTCAACGTTCGATGCCATTGCAAAAGACTTTACCTCTAGACGCTGGTTGCCAGAACTACGCTTTGTCAATCACTATCACGACCGTGATAATTTTATTACTGCGTTAGCGAATAAGGTTAAGGCGCACTGGGAAGTCCAAGGCAAAGCGGACAAATTAATATTGTCTTACCACGGTATTCCCAAGCGCTACCTTATGAACGGCGACCCTTACCACTGTGAATGCCATAAAACGTCCCGTTTATTAGCCGAGAAGTTAGGTTTATCACACGATGAATATATGACCACGTTTCAATCTCGATTTGGTCGAGAGGAGTGGTTAACACCGTATACTGACGAAACATTGAAATCGCTACCCGGCAAAGGGGTGAAGTCGATTCAAGTGATGTGTCCGGGCTTTTCCGCAGATTGCCTTGAAACTATCGAGGAAATCGGTGAAGAGAATCGCGAGTATTTCATGGAAGCCGGAGGTGAGCGATACGAATACATCGCGGCGCTTAACAGTGATAAAGAACACATCGATGTGCTTTTTGACATTGTGCAAGAGAACTTGCACGGCTGGACAGTCGAATCAGACAATGGTTTACGCGCAGGCTTAGCGAGAGCATTAGGCGCTGAAAAATAGTTCGCTTACCCTGCTTTCTGTTGCTTAAGGCGGACACAAAGCAAGGTAAATTTAGCCCAGGCATGGGCCTGAAAACCGAAGGGAGATTAAGACGTGGACGTAAAAGCACCGAAGGCACTACTTAAAGCGCAAAAGCTTGCTAACTTATTGGATACGGCCGTTAAACTCCCTTTTATTCCCATCAGAATAGGCCTCGATTCCATCGTAGGTCTTATTCCCGGGGCAGGTGATGCCCTTATGTTATTTGTCTCTTTGCGAATTGTTTGGCTTGGTAAATCGTTAGGCATGCCAAAGGCCCTTGTCGCGCAAATGGTAAAAAATTCGGCCCTCGACTTTGGTTTAGGCTTTATCCCTTTCATAGGGGATATCGTTGACGTGTTTTACAAAGCGAATCAGAAAAACGTGCGTATTATGGAACGCTGGTGGATAAGCGAAAATAAAGCCAATGTTGATGCGGCCACGAAAGCCAAACTCGCCCAATGGGAAGAGGAAAACCGTTAACCCGGTTTTCGCTCTACCTTGTGTAGCGAGTATTACCGCCTTTGGCTTACGTTGAACAACTTACTCTATCAAATCGCCGGTCATGAAGCCTCATTACTGCGATACTGGTTGGCATTGTCCTAGACCACCTGTAACTTAGGAATGTCATAAAAAAAATACCAATCGTTTTTTATGCTGAAGTCGTAGCAACCTATCAAATACATAGAAATACCTCTTTACAAGGAGCGTGCAGTACATGAAAGCGTCCGACTTATTTGTCAAAGCATTAGAAGCTGAAGGTGTTGAATACGTCTTTGGTATCCCCGGCGAAGAAAACCTCGACTTACTAGAGTCTTTGCGTGCGTCCTCAATTAAATTGGTACTCACCCGTCATGAGCAGGGGGCCGGGTTTATGGCTGCCACTTACGGCAGGCTAACCGGAAAAGTTGGCGTGTGTTTATCGACCCTAGGTCCCGGCGCAACAAACTTAGTCACGCCCGCGGCTTACGCCCAACTTGGCGCTATGCCAATGCTCATGATCACAGGCCAAAAACCGATCAAAACAAGTAAGCAAGGTCGCTTCCAAGTGATTGACATTGTCGACATGATGCGACCCATAACCAAGTTTACTAATCAAATTGTAAGTGGCGACAGAATTCCTTCCACGGTTCGTGAAGCCTTTAGGTTAGCCCACGAAGAACGCCCCGGCGCCGTTCATATTGAATTACCTGAGGACATTGCTGCCGAGGAAACTAGCGAGCAAATTTTATCGCCCAGCATGACGCGCAGACCAATTGCGGAGTACAAAGCAATTGCTGCAGCTATTTCCATGATTGAAGAAGCACAGTCGCCACTACTGCTAATAGGCGCAGGGGCCAATCGCAAACTCACTGCGAAGATGCTCAGAGAGTTTGTTGATAAAACCTGCATTCCGTTTGTGACTACGCAGATGGGTAAGGGCGTGCTCAATGAAAGCGATCCTCGCTTTGCAGGGAATACGGCCCTTTCTGACGGCGACTTTGTGCATCGCGCCATTGAAAGAGCGGACCTTATTATCAATGTGGGCCATGATGTAGTAGAGAAGCCGCCATTTTTCATGCATCACAACGATAAGAAGGTGATACACGTCAACTTTGATTCGGCCGCTGTCGACCCTGTTTACTTTCCACAGTTAGAGGTCGTTGGCGATATTGCCAATAGCATTTGGCAGATTAAAGAAGGCATTACGCCTCAGGACGATTGGAAATTAGACTTCTACAAAGATGTACACCAAGCCTATGTTGAGCACCGCGCCGAAGCAGAAGACGACAACCGCTTTCCCATTTTACCTGAAAGACTGGTTCGCGATATTCGTAAAGTGATGCCTGATAATGGTATTGTTACCCTTGATAACGGTATCTACAAAATATGGTTTGCTAGGAATTACCCTGCGTACCACCCCAATACGTTGCTTCTAGATAATGCTTTAGCGTCAATGGGGGCGGGCTTACCCTCTGCCATTGCAGCAAAATTAGTCAAACCCGATGCCCCAGTGTTAGCCGTATGCGGTGACGGTGGGTTTATGATGAATAGCCAAGAAATCGAAACCGCTGTGCGACTAAAGCTGGACCTAGTGGTGATCATCTTACGTGACGACGCGTACGGAATGATTAAGTGGAAGCAAGCTAACATGCAGTTTGATGAGTTTGGTTTGGACTACGGCAACCCCAACTTCGTTAAGTATGCGCAAAGTTACGGTGCGCAGGGGTGGCGAGTAGATGACACGGATGTGCTTATTCATCTGGTTGATAAGTGTTTGAACACAAAAGGTGTGCATATTATCGATTGCCCGGTTGATTACAGCATGAATGACAAAACACTCAATCACACAATCAAAGAGCTTAGCGCCAAGCTTTAAGCAACAGTATTGAAACGGTAAGGAGTCAAAAGATGTTGAAGGAAAGCTATCCCTATTATTTAGCCAGTGAGCCTGAGTACGCGAACACCGATTTAGAGGTAACAAACAAATATACCGGCGAGGTAGCCACTAAAGTCGCCATGGCCGATGCTGACACTATTGATAAAGCGATTGCTGCTGCGCAGCAGGCGCAACCTGCCATGGCCGCCCTGGCCCCTTATGAGAGACAAGCGGTGTTAGAGCACTGTGTTAAGCGCTTTACCGAACGCGCTGATGAGCTTGCGAAAGCCCTTTGCATCGAAGCGGGTAAACCCATTAAAGACGCGAAAGGCGAAGTTACCCGTCTTATTGATACTTTCAAAATAGCAGCAGAAGAGTCGGTTCGCATAAATGGTGAAACGGTCAACTTAGAAATATCTGCTCGCGCCAAGGGTTATCAAGGTATGACGAAAAAAGTGCCTATCGGCCCATGTTCGTTTATATCGCCATTTAACTTTCCGCTTAATTTAGCCGCCCACAAGGTTGCACCGGCTATAGCCGCCGGCTGTACCTTTGTACTTAAACCGGCTTCGCGTACACCTATTGGTGCGCTTATCATTGGTGAAGTACTGGCCGAATCCGACCTACCGAAAGGTGCATTTTCCATTTTACCGTGTAGCCGCGACGGAGCAGATTTATTCACTACAGATGAACGCCTGAAGCTGCTCAGCTTTACTGGGTCTCCAGATGTAGGCTGGGCGCTTAAAGCTAAAGCGGGTAAGAAGCCGGTAGTATTAGAGCTGGGCGGAAACGCTGCGTGTGTGGTTGATGAAGACGCCGATATCGAAGACGCTATTGAGCGCGTGATTGTAGGGGCTTATTACCAGTCAGGGCAAAGCTGTATTAGTGTTCAGCGACTGCTCGTTCACCGCAACATTTATGACGAGTTTAAAACGCGCTACGTTGAGAAAGTGAAAGGTTTAGTGTCGGGTGACCCGTCGAATGAAGATACCTTCATTGGCCCTATGATTTCTGAAGGGGAAGCTGAGCGGCTTCACAGCTGGATTGAAGAAGCGAAAGACAAAGGGGCGGCAGTTCTTTGTGGCGGTACGCGAAATGGCGCTATGCTAGACGCTACCGTGATGGAAAATGTCCCGAAAGATTGCGATGCCAGCGCCGAAGAGGCTTTTGGCCCCTTGTCTATTCTAGTACCTTTTGATGACTTCGATGAAGCACTGAAAGAAGTGAATAACAGTCGTTATGGTCTGCAGGCAGGGGTTTTCACCCGCGATATCTACAAAGCACACCAAGCGTGGAATGAGCTTGAAGTAGGCGGCGTTGTTATTGGCGATGTACCAAGCTGGCGCGTAGATAACATGCCTTATGGCGGTGTTAAAGATTCAGGGCTTGGTCGCGAAGGTATTCGCTATGCTATAGAAGATATGTCAGAAACCCGTCTCATGGTGATCCGCACGCCTTAATAATTAAGCGACCATGATAATTAAGTGACCATATTCATTAAACGACCATAATAATTAAATGAAGAGTGGCGCGCTAAATCTGGCGCGCCATAAGCGGCATCCTTATTCGGCGGCAAAGTCTTCTAGCAGGGCCAGAGGAATGATATCGAGCGCTTTCTCGTGGGTGGCTTCTAACCGTACTTTGGGCGCAACGCCGGCCTCGTAAGCTTGCAGCCAGCGCGCCGCACACAAACACCATCTATCGCCGTCTAACAATCCTGGGAACGACATACTAGGCCAAGGCGTGATAAGGTCGTTTCCTTGGCGCAGTGAAAACTGTAGAAACTCATCGGTAACAACAGCGCACACGCTATGATTACCTACATCTGCGTCAGGTACGTAACAAAAGCCCTCTCGGGTATATCCCGTATTGCCACAACACAATTGTAGTGGACGGCCATAAACATTTTTTGCATTCGCCAAAATCAAAACCCTCTTTAACTACGTATAATTATGCATAAAAGCAACGTCATATACGCGCTAATACTCACTGCTTTACCTTATTGCCATGGGTACTTAGGGTCAACAGGTATGTGTATATGTCATTACGGTTAAAGGTAAAAAATCGTGCTCGATAAAAGCAAAAAAACAGGTAATAGTAATTTTTCCGAAGAAGAAATTGCTCGCTTTGATGGCCTTGCAGACTCTTGGTGGGACCCAAACGGAAAATACAAAACCGCGCTAGAATTTAATCGAGCAAGATTGACCATAATTAAAACCCAATTAGAGAACCACTTTGGTAAAGGGAATCTTCCTCCAGACTATTCTGCGTTATCGATCATCGATATCGGCAGTGGCGGTGGTCTCATCAGTGAACCTTTGGCCGCGTTAGGGGCAAAGGTGACGGGTATTGATGCCAGTTCAGTAAGTGTTGAAGTTGCGAAACGTCATGCGCTAAAAAGTGGCGTAGACGTCGAGTATAAACATATGCTGTCAAGTGAAGCGGTAATGACTGGCCAGCAATATGACGTTGTGATCAACGCCGAGGTGGTAGAGCATGTACCTGACCAGCGTCAGTTAATTAATGAGTGTGCAAGCCTAGTTAGACCGGGTGGTTTACTCATCCTAGCAACGCTTAACAGAACAATTAAAAGTTATGTAATTGCCATAGTGGGCGCTGAATATGTGATGCGCTATTTGCCTGTGGGCACTCACGACTGGCGTAAATTTGTAAAACCCCAAGAGTTACAAGCGTGGGTGGGTGACAGGTTTGCGCTAAAACACCAAACGGGTATGCGCCTCAATCCCTTTAAAGGTGAATGGTTAACAACGCCAAGCCTGTCGGTCAATTTTATCCAAGCGTATTCTAAGCATGAATAATAGGTTATTAGTTCTATTTATTCCCTCTATTGCCTTAAAAAATAGTATAGAAAGTCATAATTAGAAGCGAATCTAGCTTTTTGAATTTGCTAAGTATTATTAATCGAAAAAGGACAAGCGACTTACCCAGCTATCCTCACCGAATATTAAAATCGCAATACGATGGTTGATCTTTACACTGTGTTAACATAATTATAACAATGGTCTGACCACAGACCATTCCTAAACATAATTATGGGGCACACACCATGCAACGCAATAACTATAATCACGCAAGACAGACACTTGCTGTTACCTTGTTCAGCGTCATTGCACTGTTTACTCTTGCCACGGGCTACTCGGGGCAAGCACAAGCGGATACATACGCTAAAACAAAACATCCGATTGTCCTTGTTCATGGCCTTTTCGGTTTCGAAGATGTCCTGTTTGTTGACTACTTTTACAAAGTGCCTCACAAACTCAGTCGAAACGGTGCGGTGGTTTACATCGCTGAAGTTTCACCGGCAAATTCTACAGAAGTGCGTGGGGAGCAGCTTCTAGAATATATCGATGAAGTATTAGCGCTCTCCGGTGCCGAAAAAGTCAATTTGATAGGCCATAGTCACGGCGGTCCTACTGCGCGCTATGCAGCGAGTGTTGCGCCGAATAAAGTGGCCTCTGTAAGCTCGGTAGCGGGTGTAAATTGGGGAAGTAAGGTCGCTGACCAGCTTAGAGACGCTTTTGCAGAAGATTCCGTGGGCGAAGGCGCCGTAGGGGTCGTTGTTGACGCGTTTGCCAACATTATAGAAATTGCTTCAGGCTCAGACCCAAGAGAGAAGCCAACCGATTCAATTGCTGCGTTAAACTCTTTGTCTACATCAGGTTCAGTGGCGTTTAACCAAAAGTATCCAGAAGGCATGCCGACAGCGTATTGCCGCAACGACGGTAAGATGTTGGCAGACAATGGTGTGTATTATTTCTCGTGGAGTGGCGGTAGAACTTATACTAATGCTCTTGACGTCGTTGATCCTTTTCTAGCTATTACCGGCACAGCGTTTAAGGAGCCAAACGACGGCTTAGTATCAACCTGTAGTTCGCATTTAGGAAAGGTGCTTAAAGACAATTATAAAATGAATCATCTAGATGAGGTGAATCAGAGCTTTGGCATCACCCATTGGTTTGAAACCAACCCTGTTGATGTGTTTGTTCGTCAGGCAAATAGACTAAAAGCGTTAGGGCTGTAGTGAAGCTTTTACGTAAGCGCTATATAGTGGCTATAGGAGGGCTTAGTGCTCTCCTTGTCACGTTAAGCTATACCTTTTATTTTAACGGTTCGCCAGAAGTTAGGGGCAATCAAATACACCGCGCGGTCAAAGAAAGTTCGCTTGCCAAAAGTACTTTTGACAGTGAGCAACCAGCTATCCAAACTGAAGCAAAGCAGCAAACTAGCACTCGTCGAACCCCCGTTTCGCAAGACGATGTAGGGCTTATTGCTTTTGAACTAAGCTATACAACCAAAGATCTTTTTGACCGCTTCATATTCCAAAGAACCAGTGATGTACCTGACGTTATTAAGCGTGCCTATGTATCGCACGCTAAGGTGTCTTTTACGGTATCGTCGCGGCAGGTGGCCACTGATTTGTTTTCTCGCTATGTCGATTATAAAGTGGCGTTGTCGTCAACAGAATTAGACATTGATCTAGCCACGCACAGCCTGCGAGATATTTCATATAAATTAGATGAGCGGGAAGACCTTCGGCGCGCATATTTTTCAGAAAACGAATATCACTATTTATTTAGCCGAGATGCGAAAGTAGACGAAGCGGCCCTTGCCCGACTTGCTCTAGCGCAGGAAAGTCATTTATCCAAAGAGGTGCGCAAGGGGCTGATTGTCGAGTCGATTAAAGCAGGCAATAGCGAAGAAAGGACAGTGTTTCAGCCTACGCTTAATATGCATCGCATTAACGAGATAAAGCGGGCGCATGGGAGTTTAAATGACCGCTATAATGCAGTAGCAGCGGAATTTGGCCCTGAGGTAGCAGAGCGATTAACGCAGACGTGGAAGCAGCAGGCTGAATGGAAAAGTCGTGTGGCAGAATTTGAGCGCTACCGAGACACGTTAAAGCAGCAGTCGCTGACGGCGCAGGCGTTTGAAGAAGCATTAGCCGACTATCAAAGCCAAAAGTTTAGTGTAAACGAGATAAAACGCTTGAAAGTACTGACGTCGCTTTAGAGGTATAACCATAAAGGTGCTGAATAGTTTTACTGAGATACAGAGTGATTTGAAACCAAGTAGTTCAGTTACTACTCTAAGCTTTGCTGTTACACCCTATAACGCGTGAATAAGCCTCGAGACAAAAACTATGAAAATTTACGAAACGAAAACCGCGCCGAATCCCCGTCGAGTACGCATGTTTTTAGCCGAAAAGGGCATTGATGTTGATTACGTTCAGGTCGATATCCAAAAAGGCGAAAACTTAAGTGCTGAAATGCGAGCTAAAAACCCTTTAGGGAAAATACCTATTTTAGAGCTTGATGACGGTACCTGTATTGCCGAAACGGATGCGATTTGTACCTATTTTGAAGCACTCCAACCAGAACCACCACTAATGGGAACGACGCCAGTAGAAAAGGCAACCATCTCTATGTGGCAGCGACAAGTAGAGTTGGCGTTTATGATGCAAGTTGGCATGTGCTTTCAGCATACAACGGGCTACTTTAAAGATCGCATGACCCCAGTACCAGAGTTTGGTAAAGAGGCGGGTATTAATGCGTCGAAATATCTCAATATTCTCGAGCGCCGACTTGGCGTTAAAGAGTTTATAGCGGGCGATAGGTTCTCTATAGCCGACATTACCGCCTTGTGTGCTATGGATTTTGCGCGAGTGGTTAAAATTCGAATGAAGGACGAGCACGTAAACTTAACGCGCTGGTACGAGGCGGTAAGCAGCAGAGCGAGTGCAAACGCCTAATGATAGATTTATACACAGCAGCGACACCGAATGGGTGGAAAGCCTCGGTGGCTTTAGAAGAAATGGGCCTCAAATACACGGCACATGGCGTCAACTTAATGAAAGGGGAGCAGAAAACCCCTGAGTTTTTAGCCATGAACCCCAACGGTCGCATTCCTGTCATTGTTGATAGAGAAAAGGATGGGCATGTAGTCTTCGAATCGGGCGCTATCATGATATATCTGGCAGAAAAGACGGGCATGTTTTTACCGCGTGACGCCAAGCGCAAGAGCCAAGTTATTCAATGGCTCATGTTTCAAATGGGCGGTATTGGCCCCATGATGGGCCAGGCGAATGTCTTTCATCGCTACTTGGAAGAGAAGATACCCGTTGCTATCGCCCGATATCAAAACGAAGTGCGGCGTTTATTTACGGTGCTCGATGGCCATCTTGAAAACAAAGCATACTTAGTCGATGACTACAGCATTGCTGATATGGCTAACTGGTGCTGGGTGCGCACGTACGAGTGGTCTGGTGTTAGCATCGAAGGGCTAGACAATCTTATTCGCTGGAAGAACAGTATTGAAGCGAGGCCTGCAGCACGCAGAGGTGTGGAAGTGCCGAACAAAATCGATAAAGAAGCGTTGATAAAAGGGGCGAAAAACGTTGTTACGAAATAGCGTTTACATCATGATGTTCCGCCCCTTTAAGCGGTGCTGATGCCGTTAGCAATTAGTTCGTTTGCGTTTCAAGAAACTCGCTAATTACTTTGATATGTTCTGGACCAATACCACAGCAGCCCCCAACGGTGCTCGCGCCTGCCGCTATCCAAGATTTAACGTAATCAAGATAGCGCGCGGGGGTAACGTCATCACGTAGTTCAGATAAAAGTGCGTTAGCTTGGTGGCTACGTTTTCTCTCTGAAAAGCTATTCGCATAGGCGCCAATAGCAATGTTGGGGTTTAATTTGCGTGTAATGGTAATCGCACTTTCCATTTCTTCTGGCTGTGAGCAGTTGAAAAGTACACGTTCAACATCGCGCAGCACGGGCACTATTTTTTCTAAAGGCTCGCCAGAGCGAAGGGTAACAGGCTCATCTGTTGACGCTCTATTGTGCAGAGAAAACGACAGCCAGATGGGGCGGGAAGAAAGCGTTTTAATCAGTGAAACTACGGCTTCGGCCTCTTCAATTGAACTAGCAGTTTCAATTAACCATACGTCGATATAAGGCGCTTGGGCTTCGATAAGAGGCATCAGAATCTCACTTACCCTGCTCGCGTCGAAGAGGTCTGGGCGGTAAGAGCCAAAAGCGGGGGGAATACAGCCCGCCACCGATAATTTACCTTCTTGTTCACCTTGCTGGGCGTTAACGGCATCTCTTGCTAGCTTAGCTGCTGTTTCGGCAAGCTTGAATGCTTGCTCATTAAAGGTTTGCTCACCAATGTGAAACGGCACCAATGCGTAGGCATTGGTCGTAATAACGGTGGCACCTGCATTCAAAAAGTGGGTATGGACATCACTGACTAACTCAGGGCTTTGCATTAACGCTAGTGCAGACCATTCTGGTTGTCTAAAAGGCGCGCCAATTTTTTTAAGTTCCCGGCCCATTCCACCGTCTAAAATTTGAATTGCTTTATCACCTGCCGTCATGAAAACCTTAACTGTATATCTATGTTACTGAATGATTAATAATAGTTAGCTTGAAGTGCTAAATTTGCGCTTCCAATAGATTGCGCCTTGCCGCCCACGTAGCCAGGGCTAATTTGAACCTCTGCTATGCCCCGCATATCCAACTGCTGCATTGTTTCATGTGTTTGCTTAACCAGTAAGCGTTTTACGTCGCTAGGCACTGCGCCGTCAATAATTACGCCGTCTAAATCTAAAAGGCTCATTGCGCACTGTGTTGCAAATGCTAGCCCTTTAGCGGTCTCGCTAATCCAACGGTTTACAATATCTTCGTCGCAAAGCCAATGAGAGGGAGATTCATAGATATGCTTGCCATTTAGGCCCGCATCTATCAGTTTTCGTTCCAATAAATAGAGTGAAGATTGGGTAATTAATTGGCGCTGTTCGCTGCCGTTGAAAAAAGGTAGCGAGCCTATTGCTCCCGCGTTACCCGTTTTCCCATTTACCAATTGACTGTTAAGAACAAGCCCGCCACCTAAAAAGGTGCCAACGAAGATATATAAAAAGCTATTGTAGCTTTCAGGGTTGCCAAAGGACATCTCGGCACTGCACGCGGCCCCAGCATCGTTTTTAATAAATACGGGTAGGGTTAATAAATCTTCAAGTGCGGTTTGCGGGTTGAACTCTTTCCATTCTTCTAGCTCTTTTTGAGGTGCGCCGGCTTCTTCTGCCCAGCTCCAAATTTCAAAAGGCATGGCAACGCCCAAGCCCCTGATCAGCCCTTGTTGCTCATCGCTTAAATTTTTAACCAAAACATTAAAGGCACGCTGAGCAAAAGTGAGTAAATTACCTACCGTTGGATACGCAAACTTTTCGTGAAGCGTTGCCCTTACGCTACCTTTTAAATCGAGCAACGTCATATCGAAGCTACGGCGACCAACCTTAAGCCCAATACCAAACGCCCCATTTTCATTAAGGCCAAATGGCACCTTGGGCTGGCCAACTCCGCCTTTAATCGGCTTTAGTCTCTTAACTAGGCCATCAGCTTCTAACTTTTTGATGATCACGGTAGCAGATTGTGCAGACAGCCCCGTTAATTGCGCAATGTCTGCTTTTGGCAGTGCGGCACGTTGACGAATAAGAGTGAGAATCTCTCGTTCATTTGCAGAGCGATTATCGAGTAGCAATGGCGTTTTTTGGGATGGCAAGTGAAAAGCCGGTTCAATATTCAATGTAATTACAATCTTTCGTTAAGTGAAGCTAGAGTTTAATAACAACCCAGTCGTGTATCAAATATAAGAAGTGGTGTAGGTGGTTGTTCAGAAATAACTTTCTTTATTAAGTAAACACAAACACTATCACATCCTACAATTCTTGCGCAAAATGTTAAATCAATTGAGTTGATTTAATTGTTTCTTTCGACAATACTATGCCCCAATTAATTAACGATTCGTTAACCTTGTGCTTTTCGCGCAACGTTAAATGCCCATTTTTTGAATTTTGTAAGCGAGGCTGGTATGAAAATTTTATGTTTAGGTGAAGTGCTTATTGATATGTTAAGCCAAGGTGCGGCGCCCAAAGATGGCAACATACCAGCCATGAAACCTTTTCAACCCTATGCTGGTGGTGCACCTGCTAATGTAGCGGTAGCGGTAGCGCAGCTGGGCGGTGAAAGTGCAATGGTATCGAAAGTAGGCGACGATACTTTTGGCGCGTTTCTTAAAGAGATGCTTGAGCACTACAAAGTAAACACTGACTTTGTATGGACCACCCAAGAAGGCAATACCGCGCTTGCGTTTGTAAACCTTGATGAAGACGGTGAGCGCTCGTTCGACTTTTACGTTGATAATGCCGCGCATAAGCACATTTCAGAGCAAGACCTGTCGACTATTGATTGCGACAAAAATACCGTGCTTCACTTCTGCTCAGGCTCAATTTCTGGACCAGAACTTATTCCTGGTACCGAGTTTATTCTAAACAAGGCGAAGGATAACGGCATGATGGTGTGCTTGGATATCAACTACCGCCCTGCGTTTTGGGATGATACAGTGAACGCGCCAAGCCGCATTGACGAAGCCGCTAAGAAAGTGTCTATTCTAAAGGCAAGCCGTGAAGAGCTGGCTGAACTTTATGGTGAAGAAAATGCAGATACAAAAGTGCAGCAGTGGCTAGATAGCGGCGTTAAAGTTGTACTGGTTACCGATGGCGGCGAGCCAATTCACTATATCACTAAGTCGTTCAGCGGCACGCTAGCATCGCCAAAAATGGATGTAAAAGACACCACCGCAGCGGGTGACTCGTTCATTGGCGGTTTTCTGTATTTCCTTTCAACGAAAGTGAAAAACGCAGATGAGTTCGACGCTTGGGCAGAAAACTTTGAAAATGTAAGCGAAGCTACCGAATTTGCCATTCGCTGTGGGGCTTACACGGTAACCCAGTACGGTGCCTTCAGTGCATTGCCGACCCAAGCGAATATCGCTAAATAAGTTATTTAATAAACGGTTGCACAATAAAAAGAGGGTTCAAATTTGAACCCTTCAGATTGATGGTAAACCCCTCTTTTTTCGGAGGGGTTTATTTTTTCTAGTAACAGAAGACTGCGTTTTTGCTTCTAACAACACGTGCTGACGGCACGAAGAGCGGTAGGCTAACGCGCTCACCGTTTGAGTCTAGGTTAGTGCTTATCCGCTCTGCTTTGGAATTTACGCTCTTCGGTGTTTACCTTAATCCACTCTCCGGTGCTGATATATTCAGGCACCTGCACAACCAACCCTGTTGAAAGTGTGGCCGGTTTGGTACGTGATGTTGCCGACGCGCCTTTGATGGAAGGGTCGGTTTCAACCACTTCAAGCTCAACGCTCATGGGCAAGTCTAAGGCAACCGGTACTTCGCTAACGATGACAACCTGAATGCCATCGGTATCTTCGTTGATAAACAGCGCCTCGTTTTCAATGCTGTCCTTGTTCAGGTGGTAAGGTGTATAGTCTTCTTTATCCATGAACACATACTCTTCGCCGTCAATATAAGAAAACATTGCAGGGCGACGTATTAAGTCGGCCATATCCAGCGTGTCTGAGTCTTTAAATGTTTCGTCGTATTTTGCACCGGTGACCACGTCGTACATACGCATACGATAAATACTGCCACCCGCGCGGCCTTGAGGAACAGAGCGTTCAATGTCTCTTACAATGCAAGTTTTTCCGTCAAATACCACGGTGTTATTCTTTTTAATTTCACTAGCCTTAGGCATGGCGACTTCCTATTGTTTTGTTTTTTTCAGGTCCAAGCCTGATTCTATTGCTTAAGCCATTCTCTGCGATTTTGCGCTACTTAGAAAGCTTTTTAGTGTCATTGCTCTATCAAGGCTTTCACGTTGGCTAGGGTGTCAGCTTCATCAGCGGGCTTGTCCCAGCGAATACGGTGAATGCGAGGAAAGCGCAGCGCGACGCCCGATTTATGTCTTGATGAAGGGTGAGCAGCGTCGAAGGCCACTTCTAATACGAGTTCTTTTTTAACTTCTCGTACGGGCCCGAAGCGGCCGACGGCATTGCGTCTTACCCAATTATCAAGCTTCTTAAGCTCTTCATCGGTGAAGCCTGAATATGCTTTCCCAATGGGCAGTAGTTGGTTGTCTTCCCACGCACCAAAGGTGTAATCAGAATAGAAGCTTGAACGTTTTCCGTGCCCCCGCTGCGCGTACATCATAACCGCGTCAACAACCAGCGGATCGCGCTTCCACTTAAACCATTTGCCCTTCGGCCGGCCGGGAATGTACTTACTATCAAGGCGCTTTATCATCAGCCCTTCAACTGCACGGTTTTGACAAACTTGAGTGTGAAGCTTGCGAAGGCTTTGAGGGGAGGTAGCGGTAAGGGTTTCTGATAGAAACAAACGGTTGTTACTATTTTCGCTAAACCACTTTTCAAGGGCTTGGCGCCGAGCTTTCAACGTTTTTTCAGTGAGATCCTCACCATTAAGCACTAAGGCGTCGTACACAATGAGCCCTACAGGAGCGGAAGACTGTAGCGCTTTGCTTGGTTTTTTCTTATTAAGGCGCTGCTGAAGCGCGTTGAAGGTGTCCACATCCGGCTGTGTGGCGAGCGAAACCTGTGAGCCGCTTTTATCAATCAGCGTTTTCTCATTATTCGCACTTGTTTTAGCTGAGCCTTCGGTTGAGTCATAGCGATCCTCCACGTTATGGATAACAAGCAATTCACCGTCTAGCACCATGTTACCATTTATGGTTTCAAGTAAGTCTGGGAATGAGTGGCTGATGTCATCGCCAGTCCGAGAGAAGAGCGCCTTTTCGGGCTGATCTTCATCGGGCGCACGGTTGTTATTGTGTCTATCATCAAAGGTTGTATTTGACTTAACAACGAGCTGTACACGAATGCCGTCGTACTTGTTTTCAATTTGCCATGTGTCTTTAGTGAATGCGTCAATGTCGCTATCTTCAATGGGGTGAGAGAGCATGACAGGGTGAAAGGTTACCGCGTTTTCAATATCGGGTTTATCGGCTTTGCCTTCTAGCCATGAAAGCATATCCACGTAGGGCGGGGTTACCGCGTGCCATAAGGTTTCAATGTCCTTGATATCTTTGTTGCCGTAATCTGCGAGTATTTGTTTAATAGAGCGGGCCGACACGCCTATGCGCAGACCGCGCGTCCCTAGTTTCAGTAACGCCCAGCGCTGGGCAGGTGTCATTATGGTTAGATAATGGGCCAAGGTGTCAGACACCTTTTGCTTACTCACCGACGCAAACGTTTCTACCACTTCCGTAAGGCTTGGAAGCGAGTCTGTAGGCTCGCTATGCGGCCATAAATGGGCCACGGTTTCGCTAACTTCACCGACATAATCGTAGCTCATGGCAAAAAGGGCGGGGTCGGTGTGTTCGATAATAAGCTTCTTTACCGTATTGCGCTTGAAAAAATCGAAGCGCAGCGTGCCTGCCATAGCGGCAATGGCCCAGCCGCGGTCAGGGTCTGGCGTATTGGCAATGTAGTCAGCGATAAGCTGCGCTTTTGCCTTGGTTCCAGCGGTGTAATAAAGCTGTTCAAGTAAGTTACTGAATGCCTCCACTAGTCGCCTCCTTGCTCTTCTTCATCATAACCAACTAGCGATAATGCTCTGGCTTTAAACCCCATTTTTTCTGCCTGATATATTAAAGCGTCTTCTCTGCCGTGGGTCACCCACACTTCTTTCGGGTTGACTTCTTCAATGGTTTGCAGCAATTCGGGCCAGTCGCAATGATCAGAGATAATAAGCGGTAGTTCGGCATTTTTTTGCTTCGCGCGAGCGCGAATTTGCATCCAACCAGACGCCACAACCGGGCGCACGTTAGGCAAGCTTCGTGACCACCTGTCGGCGAGTGCCGAAGGGGGCGCAATGACTATCTCACCGGTTAGTGTTTTCTTATCTGCAACTTCAGATACCGGAATTAACTCACCCAAGTCTATTCCTAATTGCTTGTATAAATCGCACAGCTTGAGCTGCGCACCATGTAAGTAGATTGGCTTTGTGTAACCCGCCTCACGTAGCGCTAATATAACCCGTTGGCATTTACCTAGTGCATAAGCGCCTACTAGATGGCATCGATCGGGAAACACGCGTAATGAATGAAGCAGCTTTTCAATTTCATGTCCAATAGGTGGATGTTTAAAGACAGGAAGCCCAAAAGTAGCTTCGGTAATTAATACATCGCAAGGGACAACTTCAAACGGAGGGCATGTGGGGTCGTGACGGCGCTTGTAATCGCCAGAGACCACAACGCGGTAACCGCCGTATTCAATTAAAATTTGTGTTGATCCTAGAATATGTCCAGCGGGATAAAAGGTGGCTTTTACATCATTAAAATTAATGGTTTCACCCATTGCTACAGTGTGCTGCTGAATCGCCATATCTTCACCGTAGCGGGTTTGCATAATGGCCAGTGTTTCTGAACTTGCGTACACACTGTTATGGCCAGCTCTTGCGTGATCAGCGTGGCCGTGTGTAACAAGCGCTGTCGCCACTTCATTCATTGGGTCAATGTAAAACTCACCAGGCTCACAATAAAGGCCGGTATCGTCAGCTTTCAGCCAGGTTGATGGATGCACTATCAAACGTATCCGTTAACAAAAGTTTGTTGTTACTACGTATTTACGGCCCCAAAACGACCACTTAACGCCGCTCAAATGCTAAAAACTAACGAGATCATGAGTAAACCTAACTAAGGGTTGGTCGTATAAACGCTAAAAATGTGAACAAGAACTGTAAATGACATCACTTCCCGCGGCCTTTTCGAAATGGTTTAAGCAAAAGGGCTGGCAATTACGCGACTATCAGCAAACCATGCTGACAGAAAAAGACCAGCACGACTGTACATTATTAATAGCGCCAACAGGGGCGGGCAAAACCCTGTCCGGCTTTTTGCCTAGCCTAATCGAACTTGCTGAGACATATGGTATGAGTGAGCTTGCTGAGACATTTGGTATGAGTGAGCTTGCTGAGACATTTGGTATGAGTGAGCTTGCCGAGGCGGTAGAAGACGGGGCGCCAATTGAGGTCTCTGAAACGAGACAGCTTTCTGGCTCGAGAGAAACTGACGAACACGTCGAAACAAAGGCTACAGATAGACAGGCAAAGAAAGGAAAAGAAAAAGGTGGTTTCAAAGGCCTACATACCCTTTACATCTCGCCACTTAAAGCACTCACGCAAGATATCCATCGTAATTTGTTACAGCCTATTGAAGAAATGGGGCTCCCGATAACGGCTGAAACCCGCACTGGCGATACGCCTTCGCACAAGCGCCAGCGTCAACGTAAAAAGCCGCCAAACATCCTGCTCACTACCCCTGAATCGCTCATGCTCATGTTGAGCTACGCCGATGCTGACAAACTATTTGGTAAACTCAAACGGGTTATTATCGACGAAACCCATAGCTTAATGGAAAACAAGCGCGGTGACTTTTTATCGTTAGCCCTTGCCCGATTAAGCGTATTCTCTCCCCATTGTAAACGCATTGGTCTGTCTGCCACCGTAGCCTTTCCCGAAACGTTGGGAGCGTGGCTGGCTGGTAGTGACAGTGTTGCCAATATCATCAAAGTAAAAGCGGGGGAGAAGCCAAAAGTTGAGATGCTGCATTCCAAATCACGCATGCCCTTTGGCGGATTTATGGCACGCTATGCTATCGACGATATCTACCAAGCTATTGAAAATGCCCAAACCACATTGGTTTTTGTTAATACCCGTGCCCAGTCTGAACTGCTATTTCAAATGCTGTGGGAGGCAAATAAAGCAGCGCTGTCCATTGCGCTGTATCACGGCAGTTTGAGTAAAGAGCAAAGACGCAAAACCGAAGCCATGATGGCCAGCGGCATGCTGCGGGCCATTGTTTGTACGTCAGCGCTAGAGCTTGGTATAGACTGGGGAGACGTCGACAAAGTCATTCAAGTAGGCGCGCCGAAAGGCGTGAGCAGGCTGCTGCAAAGAATAGGGCGGGCTAACCACAGGCTCGACGAACCGAGCGAGGCGCTTCTAGTACCCGCAAATCGCTTCGAAGCGCTGGAATGCCAAGCAGCAATCACCGCTATTGAAAAAGGTGAGCTAGATGGTGAAAGCCCACAGCCGGGCGCCCTAGATATCATTCCACAGTTCATCTTGAACTGTTTGTGTAGCAAAGCTGATAGCCCTGATACCTTGTACCACGAAATACTTACCGCGACGCCTTATCAAGGGCTAGATAGAGATGATTTCGATAAGCTATGGCAGTTTACACAGGACGGCGGTAGTGCCCTTAATGCTTACGAGCGGTACCAGCGTTTAACAAAAAATGACGATGGCACGTTCTCGCCAGCTAATCGCCGCGTTATTCAACGGCACAGGCAGAACATAGGTACTATTGTTGAAGCGGGGCGACTTAAAGTAAAGCGTATTCGTAGGGGAAACCAAGGTAAGATCATTGGTGAAGTAGAAGAGTATTTCGCTCAGCAATTAACGCCGGGAGACACCTTTTATTTTGGCGGAGAAGTGCTGCGCTTTGAAGCTATTCGCGACATGCAGCTTCATGCGAAGCCGGCTAAAGCCAAAGAGCCAAAAATACCCAGCTACGCGGGTGGCCAAATGCCGCTATCTACCTATTTGGCGGAAGGCGTACGGGCAATTCTGGCTACTCAGAAGTCATGGAAAGCACTACCCGCGCAAGTTCAAGAATGGCTTAAACTTCAGCAGGCGTTTTCTCAGTTACCTAGCCCTGAAAAGGTGCTGGTGGAGCAGTTTCCATTTAGGCAGGCGCACTACACCTTGTACTACACCTTCGACGGTCGCAAAGCGAACCAAACATTAGGTATGTTGCTAACGCGGCGAATGGAAAAAATGGGGGTTAAACCTTTAAGCTTCAGCGTGACTGATTATGGCTTGTCGGTGGCATCGGTAAATGCTATTAATCAAGTACAGCTGCAGCAGCTATTTCAGCCGGATATTCTAGGCGACGAGCTAGAAGATTGGATGCTACAAGCACCTATGCTCAAGCGCTCTTTTAGGCAAGTGGCGGTGGTGAGTGGGCTCACAGAGCAGCGTTATCACGCCAGTCAAAAAACCATGAAGCAAGTAACGTTTTCTACCGACCTTATTTACGATACATTGCGTGAGCACGACCGCGACCACATTTTACTTAAAGTGGCCCGGGCCGATGCAGAGCGTGAGCTTCTGGATTTGAGGCGACTTGCCAATCTACTAATCCGCTATGTAGATTCAGCGACGTTAGTGAACCTTGAAAAACCGTCGCCCTATGGCCATACCCATTGTACTAGATGTACGTAGCGAACAAGTGAAAGGCGCAGGGGCGCAGGCTATTATTGAGCAAGCTAATTTATATGCCGAAGCTGAAACTATGTTAGATGAAGTTCGTGCATTGCTATCAGGGGCTAGCGTCGACTAAGGTAGAGATAAACACGACCATTAAGCTTCGCTTTCATATCTTGGCAACGCAGTTAACACCTGTCATCTTGCACAACCAATAAGAGCGGTCAGAATGCGGAAGCTCGAAGCCTCGTCCCGCTAAATGAACGAGCAGCTTCAAACCAGTAATAAAAACTCACAAACAAAGATCAAAAGAGGAAATTTTGGCAATAAGCGATGCATGGCTGACCGAAAAAGTAAGCCAGCGCCATATCACTATTACAAAATATGCAGACTACCTGTGGCTGTTAGACGCGCGCGGTGTGGCATATTTACCCGCATGTGATTGGCTGGTGGTATCCGATCTGCATTTAGAAAAAGGCAGCTTTCTACGTAGCTTTGCGAACCCGCTGCCTAGTCTGGATTCCACCGCCACGTTAACGCGTCTAGAAAGCATCATCGATGATTACAAGCCAGCGCAAGTAATCAGCTTAGGTGACAGTTTTCACGATAAACACAGCCTGTCGCGCATGACCTTTGATGACCGTCAGCACTTATGCAGATTAGTTGATAGTGTGAACGAGTGGATGTGGGTAGAAGGTAATCATGACCCGGATTTGCCAGAGGGCATTCCGGGAACGCCATGTTTTGAAATAGTGCTAGATGGCATAGTGTTTCGACACGAACCGGAAGAGGGTGAACAGCGCGCACAGGTAATCGGCCACTACCACCCCAAAAAACGAACAACCATTGCTCGCCGCCGTTATTCAGGCAAATGCTTTACCAATAGTGAGAGCTTATTTGTGATGCCAGCCTTCGGTCAATTCACTGGGGGCTTAGACATCGACGAAGACGTCATGCTAACGCTATTGCCCAAGCGTTTGCGTCACGTTTTTATGCTTTACGACAACATCATCTTCAAAGTGTAAGCCCACCGCAAATTACGGGGTCAGAGTACATATCAGCCACGACAGCTTGAGTTCAAGAAAGTGAACCGACACCTTCTGCAACAGTTCGGGCGGCGCTTGCGGGGGAGAGCGTGCTGTCTAGATTGAGCCTAAAAAGTACTCTGACCCCCAGAATTTGGGTTAGTCGCGCCAGCGCTTGGTTAGTTCGTCGTAAGCGTCGATGCGACGGTCGCGGAAGTAAGGCCAAATGCGCTTAACTTGCTCGGTACGTTCCATATCAAGCTCTACGGTTAGCGTGGTTTCACCTTCAGCTTCGGCTTTTGCCAAAATCTCGCCTTGTGGACCTGCGACAAAGCTTTGCCCCCAGAATTGAATGCCCGGGTCACCTTCAACAGGCGATGCTTCAAAACCAGTGCGGTTTGCCACGATAACCGGCACTGAGTTTGCCACAGCGTGAGAACGCTGAATGGTTTCCCATGCACCGTGTTGACGGGTACGCTCTTCTTCTGTGTCAGTTAAATCCCAGCCAATAGCGGTAGGGTAGAACAATAAATCTGCGCCTGCCATCGCCATCAGGCGTGCCGCTTCTGGATACCACTGGTCCCAACACACCAATACGCCAAGCTTACCTACGCTGGTCTCAATAGGCGTGAAGCCCATATCGCCCGGTGTGAAGTAAAACTTCTCGTAAAAGCCCGGGTCATCAGGAATATGCATTTTACGGTATTTGCCCGCAATTTCTTTACTGCGGTCGAACACCACAGCGGTATTGTGATACAAACCAGAACCGCGTTTTTCAAAAAGCGACGTCACCAACACAATATTGTGTTTTTCAGCTAGTTCACCGAAAAAATCTGTCGCTGGGCCTGGAATTGGCTCAGCCAAATCAAAGGCGTCGGTATCTTCTTGTTGGCAAAAATACAGGGTGCTGTGCAGCTCTTGAAGAAGAATACACTCGCAGCCTTCAGCCGCTAATTTGGCAATTTGCTCGGCACTTTTATTCCAGTTCGTTGCTTTGTCGTTATCAGCAACAGACTGTTGTACCAGTCCAACTTTTAGCTTAGCTGGGCGCATGTAATGACACTCCTTTCTTTAGGGTAGTGATAATCGAATCTTTTAACGTATTTGTGGGTACCTGCATGGAAATACAATGCAAGCTACCGTATTGTCTTACGAGTACGCTGCAATCAATTGGTTCAACAATATGGTCAGGGTGCGCTTGCTGCACCGTTTCAATCGCTTCGGCGTCTTCTTCTTCACCGTATACCGGTAACAAAATAGATTTATTGCAAATTAAGTAATTAGCATACGATGCCGGCAGGCGATCACCTTCATCATTTACGATATAAGGCAGCGGTAAATGAAACTGCTTATGCTCAGGCAGTTCAAGCGCACACTCATCACATAAAGCCTTTAACCCTTCAAAGTGACTATCGTTAGGGCGATTGTTACACGCCTGAATGACTAAGCCTTTGTTAGGGGTAAAACGCACGATGGTGTCTATATGGCCGTCGGTGTCATCCCCTTCTAAATGTCCATTTTGTAAAACAGTTACTTTGCTGCAGCCTAGCATATCTTTAAACGCATCTTCATAGGCACCTAACGACATATCGCCATTTCGTTCAGGGTTAAGTAAGCACTGTGCGGTACTCAGCAAATGGCCATCTTCGTCAACTTCCAAAGCGCCACCTTCGGCCACGACAGGGCTGCTGCGAAGCACAGATTTACACATGGCGGCCAAATAACGTTGATTGGCTAGGTTATCTTCTGATGCATTGAACTTATTACCCCAGCCATTAAAGCGAAACTCTACTGGCGAGCCATTACCATCACGGTCTTTGCAAGTAATAAAGCCGTAGTCGCGCATCCACGTGTCGTTGTACGACGCAGGAACAATAAGCACTTGTGCATTTTCAGGTAAACGAGATACAAGGCTGTCTACATCATCAGGTGCACACAACAATATCACGCCAGCGCTATTGCGATTTACCGCCGCAATCACGTTAAGGTAGGTAGCCCGTGCTTCTTCTAACCACGGCGCCCAGTCGGTGTGCGCATGTGGCCATGCCAACATAACAGCGTCGATATCATGCCATTCAGGCGCCATAGTGCGGTTACCCTGCATAGTAAAATTCCAATTCACGTCAAAATAAAGTGCGGATTATAGCTATGGGCAAGCACGAGACCAAGGCAAATGGTGATGAAATTAATTGGCGGTGACGATTAGTGATAGCGCTTGTTGCGCATAAGGGCATCGACAATTTTATTTTAAATGCCTGCCACCGTTTAGGTGTAGCGTCTGCCCCGTTATATAGTCACTGTCGAACAAGTAGTTCATGGCTTTCACCGCCTCTTTCGCGCCGGGTACTATTTCAAGCAGTGATTTTTTCAGCGCTTTTTCCTTGTAGGCGTCGTCATCGCCTTCATTGAACATGAGCAGAGCGGGAGCGATACTGTTAACTTTCACCTGCGGTGCTAATTTTTTCGCAAATGAAAGGGTAAGGTTATGCAGTGAGGCTTTGCTAGCGGCATAGGCCATATGCTTTTCGCTGCCGATTTCTTGCACATAGTCGGTCATATGAATAATGTCGGCTTGGCCTTCGCATGAACATAATGCGGCTTCTAAAGCCAGATTTATTCGATAGGGCGCAATAGCATGAACCATCATCATACGCTCTATTAAACTGTGTTTATCGCAACTGTCTTTTTCTTGGGCCCAATCTGACGCGTTGTGTATAACGCCTCGATAGGTTTTACTGATTGCCTTAATCTTATCAATTGCTCGATCAATAGCCGCCTCAGTGCTAAAATCAGCCTGTAAAACTGTAGCGCCTTTATCCTCAAGCATCGTAATACTTGAGCGGGGAGTTCTGTACGTCACCACAACGTGATGGCCTTGTTCAAGTAAACAGTCGGCCATGGCTAGGCCAAGACGTTGACTAGCGCCTGTGATTAAGACAGGTGAGTTCAAGATAATGTCCTTCTTTTTTAAAAGGTATCAGTTTTATTATTCTGTGCTAGAAGCACGTAAGGTAGCAACAACATTAAATAAAAGTCATGTTGTCGTATAACCGAACTTTTACGAATATTAAGGCGTATCAGTTCAAAAAAAGCAGTAACAACGGATAAAGCAATGTTAGCAAAAGAAGCGGTAATTGTGCGCGATGCACTAGACCCCTCTATATCAGAGCCAGCGCAACGTGTACGAGAAGCATTAGAAGCCAAAGGTTTAGAAACCCCAATGGTTGCCAACGGCCTTTCAGACGAGCAAAAACGTAAGCGCATAGAAAGTGCTATGCGTGATGTAATGGACACGCTTGGCCTTGATTTAACGGACGACAGCTTATGTGATACACCAACGCGCATAGCGAAAATGTACGTTAATGAGATCTTTGGCGGGTTGGATTATCGCAGATTTCCTAAGATCACGGCAATTGAAAACAAAATGCAGATCGACCAGCCTGTACAGGTCTCTGACATTAGCCTTACAAGCACGTGCGAGCATCACTTTGTAACTATCGATGGTACGGCCACGGTATCTTATATTCCGAAAAACACGGTTATTGGCCTTTCGAAAATAAATCGGTTAGTGGGTTTCTTTGCTCAGCGTCCTCAGGTGCAAGAACGCTTAACACAGCAAGTGTTAGTAGCATTGCAGACATTGACGAATACCGACGATGTGGCCGTAAGTATTAATGCGACCCACTATTGCGTGAAAGCGAGAGGGATCCGTGATACCAATTCATATACCAAAACGTCTGCATTAGGTGGCCGCTTCTTAACGGAAAGTGAACTTAAACGAGAGTTTTTCCGTTAACAAACATTTGTTGCTAACATTAAAAAAACCGCTGGATTCAGCGGTTTTTTTATTTCTAAGCCCCATAAGAAGAGACGTTCACTTTATTACATTCTCAATACCCGACTCATCGACGATAAGATTAATGCTGCCTCCAATTCCATCGGCTGGGGTGAGACTTAGCATTTTTTTGCAGCAGCTACATGATTCATGCTGCTCGTGATACATATCTCGAACGCAATTTAATTGAAAACTATTAATAGCGCCACAGTAGGGGCACATATATTCCAAAGTGCGATCACTTTCCATTGTTTTATCCGTTACCATGATAAACATATCCATATGACATAATCCGAACGCCGTTGCGTCTTCCACTAGCGGTAGTCTTAGTCTTTCGTTGTCATAAATAGCAAAAACAGAAGACTGCAAGAACCAAACCAGAGCAAACGGTATTACTCCTTTTTTCGCTGCTTTGTTGCTCCTTTTGCTTTAAGCGGGTTTCAATCTAAGCATCACCTATTCAGCGTGCGAAAACTTACTTCTATTATCCAAAAGTATAGTGTGAATTTCTTCTATTGCCTGTGAAAAAAAAGGGGTATTCGTTAAGTTATTGATGGAAGGGGAAATAAAATGTGTCTGCAATGGGATAACTCAGTCAATTACTGGATAATGCCAGCAATCAACTGAGCGTATTATTAAGAATATTAGACAGGCTGCAACCACATTTGTTGATAAGGTGCGAGAACGAGCGGTGAAGACTCCATCTCAACGGTCTCGTCAGTTAGCAAGTCTTTACTTGCTGATTGTTTAAGTGTTGCCAAAAGGCTGCGGTGCAACGATTGTGGATGTTCACTGAAATTACAGACGACAAGTAGCTTTTGTCCTTCTGTATTTTCTCGTAAAAACGCAAAACAATGTTGATTATCCGTATCTAATATGTGCGTTTTTGACTGGCCGAAAATAGCATGTTGCTTGCGTATAGCAATCATTTGCTTCAGCCCTTCAAACACTTGAAGGCTAGCAGTTTGAGCTTCGTTCTCAGGCGTCGTTGTGCCTAAAGCTAAGGCTGTATCTTCGCTATGAACGGCAATGCGATTTACCCATCTGTCATCGTGACTTTTCGTCTCGTCGAGTCGGTAGCTGTAATCGTTAAGCTTTGCAATTTCATCACTTGAGTAAAGCAATGGAATACCACCAATACTGAACGTAATACCGTAAAGTAACAGCATCCGCTTTACTGCCTCGTCAATAGCCTGTGGGTCGTTGGCTTCTATCGCCCCCTCTAAACCACATAGCGATGCTAACGAGCCACAAACCCGGCAGTCGCCGTTTGACGGGTTTTCTGCGAAAGGCACACCGTTAGCAAAGCTGCCTTCAAACCGGCCTGTGTAAAACTGATTGAGGAAGTAGCGGTGGTCAAAGGAGTTTATACCTAATTCGCTAGCCACTGCGTCATCGAATGTCCATCCAATATCGTCATGACAACGCACATAGTTAACCCAGGTGCAGTCATCTGAAATAGCAAAACTCTTCTTCATTGAATTTGTAAGCAAACGCGTTTTACGTGTTGCCAGCGAGTTCCAAAGCAAAGCCATTAATAACGGGTTATAGGACAGCTGACATTCGTCTTTATCAATGTACTTAAGTACCTCGTCGGGATGAACAATGGCTTCCGACTTAAATACCACGGCCGGTGCTACAATTTGCAAACAGCAGTTAAACGCTTGAATAAGCACGTGCGCTTTTTCTTGGTTTTCACAGTTAGTGCCCATCTCTTTCCAAATAAACGCCAAAGCGTCTAAACGTAAGGCGGCACACCCTAAATTCGCAAGAAAAAGCATTTCCGATGTGATGGCATTGAACACTTCAGGATTACTGTAATTTAAGTCCCATTGAAAGCTGTTAAACGTTGTCCACACCCACTTTTCCATTGCCTCATTGTAAGTAAAGCTGCCTCTTCTCACCTGAGGGAAAATTTCTCTTAAGGTGTGTTCGTACTGGTCGGGGATGCTTCTGTCGTCAAACAGGTAGTAGTAGTCTTGATACTGCTTATCGCCAGAAAGTGCTGCTTTCGCCCAGGCGTGTTCGTCTGACGTGTGGTTGAACACAAAATCTAGCACCACGTTAATCCCTTCTTTTTGAAGGGCCGCGGTAAGCTTCTCTAAATCTTTAACCGTGCCGAGACTTGGGTTTACTTTGCGATAGTCCGACACCGCATAGCCGCCATCACTGTCACCTTTAGGCGCATCGTACAAAGGCATTAGATGTACGTAAGTTACACCGAGCGCTTTGAAGTATGGAATTTTCTCATGCAGATCGTTTAGCGTGGGGCCCATTAAGTCGACATAACAGGCCATGCCTACTTGCTCCTCATCGCGATACCACAGGGGCGTTTTTAAACGCTGACTGTCTAGCGCCTTAAGCGCAGGCTTTCGACTTTTTAGCCCGTCTCTTAATAATTCGACAAGCTTTTGTAAATGAAAATAGCAGTCGTACTGATGGCCATAAACAAAAGTATACTTCTCGAAAAGGCGAGGGAAGTGGGCCTTCAAACGTCGCGTAAACGTAGCCGCATCTTTCTTTGTCAGGGCAGATAAATCGGTCGATGCCAAGATGCGGTCTAAACATACACCACTGTCAGCAGCATAGCTCATAGATAACTCCAAAGTGTGACGAAAATGTACGTCAAATCAACCTATCCAAATTAACGGGTTTACAGGGTATTTAAATTCTGTTAACTTTTATCTTAATCGTTTAAGATCGCTTGTCAACATTAACCATGAGATTAATTATCAAGCTGTTTACATCTTAAGCCTAATGAATACTAGCGGTAGCTGATGTATTTTTAAGAAGTTTAGCGAGGTTAAGTAAAACCTCTAACACAGCATTTGTGAGACAGACTATGCCCAATCATGATCCTAGTAGCAGAATTATCAGATGGTTGACCTACCTAATGTTTATGATGTTTGCCATGACGTCAGATTCTGTAGGCGAGATAATTAAAGAAGTGAAAGTGGCTTTTTCTGTCACCAATGCACAGGCCAGCTTAATGCACTCTTTACCAATGCTGGGTATAGCATTATCTGGGCTGTTCCTAGGCTTTCTAGCTGACAAGTTAGGACGTAAACCGACCATTATTATTGGCCTCGCGCTTTTTGGGCTTGCTTGTTATAGCTTCCTAATTGCTAATGACTTCATGCTAATTGTTAGTTTAATGAGCCTTTCTGGCGTTGCCGTTGGCATATTTAAAACCGGCGCCCTTGCATTAATTGGTGATATATCTTCATCCACTAAACAACATACTGCAACAATGAATGGAGCCGAGGCATTTTTTGGTGTAGGTGCGATTATTGGTCCACTTATCGTTGCTTATCTTATCCACCAAGGCGTAGCGTGGCAGTGGCTTTATGTGATTGCAGGTGGCGTTTGTACGGTACTTATTATTGGCGCTTTACTTGTTAAGTACCCCGACTATTCTCGACACACAGAGTCGGGCGAGAAAAAAGTATCGATTGCCCAAAGCCTTAAGTTGGTAAAAAACCCCTATGCATTAGGTTTTTCGATAGGAGCGTTTTTGTATGTTGCGGCGGAAAGTGCAATTTATGTGTGGATGCCAAGCTATCTTGTGTGTGATGCCACCACATTGAAAGCAACTTACGATTGTTACACAGAAGGTTTCTCACAAACCTTGGCAATATATTCAGTCACTGCCTTTTTTATTCTTAGAGCGGCGGGGCGATTTGTGGGTATTTGGATGATGTCTCACTTTAACTGGTCACTGGTTCTTATGTTATTTACTGGGGCGATAGTATTGTGCTTTGGTTTAGGGCTATGGGGCGGCAAACAGCTAGCGTTATTCTTATTCCCACTAACGGGTATCTTTATGTCGGTTATTTACCCCACCTTTAATTCCAAAGGAATAAGCTGTTTCCCTAAGCATCAACACGGTAGTGTCGCGGGCGTGATTTTGTTCTTTACTGCTGCGGGCGCAGCGGCAGGGCCCTTCATCATGGGCTTGGTAAGTGACGCGAATGGCGGAGATGCTAAATACGGGTTCATGGTGGCGACAGGCTTTGCTGCGCTGCTATTTGTTGGGTTGGTATACAACTATGTTAAAAACCCGACGAAAGAGCGTCTGGCTGAGATTGAAGCAAGCGAATACGCTAATTAAATTCACTATTAGCTAACACCTTTCTCAATCGGCTTATCAGCCCTACGTTCATGCGTGCCGGTCTTGCTACCGGCACTGGTTTTTCCCCACGTTGTTGTTTAAGCTTCAAATATTCACATCACACATTCGTAATAACGCTCAATGGATGAATTAAAACAAGCGCAGGCACTCTACGACACCCTGGTAGAATTTGCTGTGACCTACAGTTTTCAAATTGTGGGTGCCATCATCATTTTTCTTATTGGCTGGTGGGTAGCTAATAAAATAGGCCATGTGGTTGAAAACCTGATGGTCAATAGAAATATCGACGTCACGCTAAGCCGTTTTACCGGCGGGGTGTGCAAGTTGGCGGTATTGGGTATCGTTATCATAATTGCACTTGGCAATGTGGGGATCAGCGTAACGCCGCTCATCGCCGCATTGGGTGCTATCGGTTTAGGCGCGGGATTAGCCATTCAAGGCATGCTAGCAAACTACGCTGCGGGCTTTACCATTATTATTACCCGTCCCTTCGTTATTGGAGATACCATTCGGGTTCGCGGTGTTGCAGGCGTGGTCGACCAAGTCATGCTGCCCTATACCATCCTTATCGATGAAGATAACGTGCACATTCAAATTCCCAACAAATTAATTGTGGGAGAGATTCTTCACAACTCGGCAGAAAACATGCTGATAGAGCTTGAGATTGGCGTAGCATATTCAAGCAATGTAGATGATGTCATAAAGGTAATTCGCGCCGCTGTTGAACAAGTAGAAGGCATTAGTGCAGAAAAGTCACCGGCGATAGGCGTAGATAATTTTGGCGATAGCAGTATTAACTTCGGAGTGCGGGTATGGGCGCCCGCGGTGAGACATTTTGAAGTCCGTTATGCGTTAAATCGGGCCGTCTTTAATGCGCTGCAACAGCACGATATAGATATTCCATTCCCGCAGCGAGAAGTGAGAATGCTCGACTAGTTTCGTATTAACCGCGCGTTAAACGCGTTCAATCATTAATAAAGTGCCGAATGAACAGCTGATGTTATTCGGCATTTTATTACCTCTACCTGTAGCCACTTAAAGTTCGTAAAGCTCTAATGGCAGACCGTCCGGGTCCTGGAAAAACGTAAAGCGCTTTTGGGTATATTCGTCCGTGAGTACGGGCTCACATTCCACCCCTTTACTCGTTAGTTGATGAATCACTTCATCAAGCGCATCGACTTTAAACGCGAGGTGTCTTAAGCCCTGAGCCTCAGGGCGAGATGGTCTTTTAGGCGCATCAGGGAACGAAAATAGTTCAATCTGACTACCGTCAGGTAATGCAAGGTCGCACTTATAAGACTGTCTGGCTTCTCGATAATTTTCATCAATTACCGTAAAGCCAAGTACGTCGGTGTAAAACGCTTTCGAGCGGGGATAGTCGCTACATATTACGGCCACATGGTGAAAGCCTTTTAACATATTTTTTATCCTTTATATGCGTATTTAGGTTTACGGCATCTCTTGTCCGCGCGCTACTTCAAATAATTTGTACCAGTGTTCGCGGCTAAGATGAACATCTACGGCTTTTTGACTCGCCTTAATTCTTTCGATATTGGTACTGCCTAAAACCGGCGCAATGTTAGCAGGGTGTCGCATAAGCCACGATAAGACAATCGCTTCGGCCGTCGTTTGGTATTCACTTGCAAGTTGAGCAACAAGGTCAGCGGTTGCACGTTCTTCGCTGTTTTCTGTCTTTGCACCTTGTGTACTTTCCTTGGGCTAAGCTACCCCATGCTTGAAGTTGTACGTTGTTCAGCATGCAGTACTCAAGCGTCCCTGGCGCATAACCCGTGTTACGGTTAGCAGCGCTGTTGGTGGTAATGCCATCCTCAAGCCAATCTCTAAAGCCCAGACCCATCTCTAATTGATTGGCAACAATAGGGGTAGAGAGCGCAGACTGAAGGTAGTTAATCTGGTGTCCGTGCATGTTCGAAACGCCCACGTGCTTAATCTTCCCTTGTTGTTGAAGTAGCTGAAGTGTACCCGCCACCTCTTCTAATTCCATAAGAGGGTCAGGACGGTGAAGTAGCAACGTATCTAATTGCTCAATGCCAAGCCGGGTAAGAATACCCTCTACAGAATTATGGATATGGTTGGCCGAAAAGTCGTAGCGCTTTGGTCCCAAATCATCGTCAAAACGTATTGCACACTTAGATTGGATAATCATGTTATCTCTTAAACTAGGTGCAGCTTTTAACGCTTCGCCAAAAGCGATTTCTGCTTTTCCAAATGTATAAATGTCGGCGTGGTCAAAAACGTTGATGTTGAGGTCTAAAACCGTGTCTATGACCGAGCGTGCTTGTGTAATATCGGCCTCAGTAACTGGCGAATTATTCCAACCGCCCCCTAAGCCCATGCATCCATAAATCAAGCGGCTTGCATGTGGGAAATGTTCATTCATTTGTTCTTCTCCTTGTAAGACGGCAGCAAGTGGATAAGACGTTAAGCTCACTTAGTACCCGCATTCAGTCATTGCCAATATATCAGGTAATGTAATATGGGCTATCCCATAATAGAAGCGAGATTAGATGAGTTTATTTCGTACTTCGACAGCTAACCTAAGTGTTTATGGTGCGGTAAAATTGTTTTAGATCACAACAGGTAATTTAGCGTTATCAGTTTATAACCGTATTATATCGTAGTGGAGAGTGTGTATGTTTAAGAAAATCGGTGTTGGCCTCTTAATGAGCGTTTTGCTTGTCGGCTTATCGGGGTGCACAGGCGTACCTGATAAAGTTAAACCCATTCAAGGCTTCGAACTACCTCGGTATCTGGGGGAATGGTATGAAATAGCCCGGTTTGACCATAGCTTTGAAGAAGGATTAACAGAAGTCACTGCAACCTATAGCATGCGCGACGACGGGGGCGTTAAGGTTATCAATCGAGGGTATTCAAAAGAAGCCGGCACGTGGGATGAAGCCGAGGGCAAAGCATACTTTGTAGAGTCAGCTACAACGGGGCACCTTAAAGTTTCGTTTTTTGGCCCCTTTTACGCCAGTTACGTCATTATGGCGCTAGACAAAGAAGACTATCAGTACGCACTGATAACCGGGCCTGACAAAGATTACTTGTGGATTTTAGCGCGCACGCCTTCAATATCGAAGGACGTTCGCGCTCAGCTACTAGAGAAAGCCACGGCGGCTGGATATGACGTAAGCAAGCTGATATGGGTAGAGCATGGCCAAGTAGACGCATAGCGCTTTTTCAGTCGAGTTGTTCTGCGCGCAATAAGTTAATTGTGTTATTATTGCGCGCATAGACGCTGTTTGATTAGGTACTAAGAGAGACTCGGCATGCAAACCCTCACCATTACTACGCCAGATGACTGGCACCTTCACTTTCGCGATAACGAAATGCTGGCAGAGACGGTCCCTGCGACTGCGCGTTGTTTTCAGCGCGCTATTGTTATGCCAAACCTTGTACCGCCGGTGGTCAATGCCGAAATGGCAATGGCTTATAAGTCGCGTATTGAAGCGGCTCGTCCAAACGGGAGCAGCTTTGAGCCACTTATGACGCTGTTTCTTACGAATCAAACCACGCCGCAGGATATTATTGATGCAAAACAGGCAGGCGTTACCGCGTGTAAGCTTTATCCAGCAGGCGCCACCACAAACTCAGATGCCGCTGTAAAAGGTATTCAGGCTTTATACCCTGTGTTTCAAGCCATGCAAGAACAAGGCTTGTTGTTACTTATTCACGGTGAAGTGACCGAACATCACATTGATATTTTTGACCGTGAGAAAGTGTTTATCGATACGCATTTATCTCCTATTGTTGAGGTATTCCCGAAGCTGAAAGTGGTGTTTGAGCATATTACAACGGCTGATGCAGCAAGCTTTGTGGCGGGTGCGAGCGAATATGTGGGGGCAACCATTACACCGCAGCATTTGCTTTTAAATCGCAACGACTTATTAGTTGGCGGCGTACGCCCGCACAATTACTGCTTACCTGTGCTTAAGCGCAATACCCATCAACAAGCGCTGCGCGACATGGTGGCAAGCGGCAATAAAAAATTCTTTTTAGGTACAGATTCAGCGCCGCACGCGAAGCACAAAAAAGAGAATGCTTGCGGGTGTGCAGGCTGTTACAGCGCATGGTCGGCCATTGAGCTTTATGCCGAAGTGTTTGAGCAACTAGGCGCAATAGATAAGCTAGAAGGTTTTGCGAGCCATTATGGCGCAGATTTTTATGGTTTAGCGCGAAATACGACTACAATGACGTTAGTTAAAGAATCGTGGACAGTGCCTGAACAAGTAACCTTAGCTGATGGCACCGAAATGGTTCCATTTTTTGCGGGGCAAACCCTACAATGGAAATTAGAAAAGGCATTTCAAGCATAGTTCTGGTCTTTTCACGTGCCCTAGGGAACCTCTCCACTAGGGCATAAACCCTCTTTTATACCCACACCGCTAGGTTCATCATACCGAACAGGATGAAGTGCACCTTTGGAACCCAAATTAATGACAGTTGAAACACTAAAGCAATTAGATATAAATCCCGCCATCACAAAGGCATTGGACTCACAAGGCATTCACCAGCTTTCTCCTATTCAAGCCCAATCGCTTCCTGAAGCTTTACAGGGCAAAGATGTGATTGGTCAAGCGCAAACCGGGAGTGGTAAAACGCTTTGTTTCGTGATCCCCGCGCTTGAAAAAATTGAAGTTAATGACTTCTCAACTCAGGCGATAATGTTGTGCCCAACTCGTGAGCTTGCAGAACAAGTCGCGCAGCAGTGTCGCTCTGCGGCGAAAGATATAGGTAACATCAAGGTGACAACCTTGTGTGGTGGTCAGCCGATGGGGCCGCAGATTCAGTCTCTCAAACATAGTCCTCATATTATTGTAGGTACGCCGGGTCGCGTAATGGATCACGTTGAAAAACGCCGTATAGATTTGCGTAATGTAAAACTGCGTGTGTTAGATGAAGCCGATCGCATGTTAGATATGGGCTTTGAGGATGACCTACGCATTATCTTTGGTCAAACGCCAAAGCAGGTGCAAACCCTGCTGTTTTCTGCCACCTTCACTGAACAAATAGAGCGTGTGGCTAAACAATATCTGCACAATCCGGTAACCTGCAAAGTTGAGTCTCAAGAGAATAAGCCTGCCATCACTCAGCTGGGATACAACGTACTGCCTCATACCCGCACGCAGGCACTAAAAGCGGTGTTAACGGAATATCAGCCTAAAAATGCCATTGTTTTCTGTAATCGTAAAACGCAGGTAAATGACGTAGTTGATGAACTGATAGAAGACGGTTTTAGCGCTAAAGGGCTTCAGGGAGATATGGAGCAGCACCAAAGAACCTCAGTGTTAATGCAGTTTGCCAGCGACTCACTGCAAGTGCTAGTTGCCACCGATGTAGCCGCTCGCGGACTAGATATCGACGATGTTGCCTGTGTTATCAATTACACTGTAAGCGAAGAGCCCGAAACCCATATTCACCGTATAGGACGTACAGCGCGAGCTGGGGCGAAAGGCATGGCCATAACGCTGGTAAGTGAGGAAGAGGAGCATTTCCTAAGAAAAATAGAAGTGCTACAGGAAAGTGATATTCCGCTAAAAGGGGCGCAAAGCCTACGCTTTCACAAAAACAAAATTACCCAGCCCGAGTTTACTTGTATTTCATTGAGTGCCGGTAAAAAAGAAAAGCTTCGTCCTGGTGACTTAGTCGGAGCGTTGACCAAAGATGCGGGTATTCCCGGCGATGACCTAGGTAAAATTAAAGTTCAGAACAGCATGAGTTTTGTAGCGGTGAAAACGCGAAGCGTGAAAAAAGCCATGACGCAGTTCAGAGAGGGCAAAATTAAAGGAAAGCGTATTAGAGCAAGAAAGCTTTAAAGACTGCAGGACAACTTTAAAAAGGCAAGGTGCTTATGGTCGCTGAAACAGACTTGACTGTGTTATTGAAAAACTTAAACCCTGTAGCGAGTAGTGAAAATTATGTTTTCACGACCTTACCAGCTAACAAGTTGACCAATACGCTTGTTTCAGCGGCGAAGGGCATGTTTCAAGAACGAGAGGGCACTACGCTTATCTTGCCGTTAGCTGCAGCTAAGCAAGCGGAACTGCAATTTGAAGGGTGTTATCGGTGTATAACCTGTGAAGTGCACTCAAGTTTAGAAGCCGTAGGGATGACAGCAGCGATGTCTTCGGCGTTGGGAAAAGCGGGGATTAGTGCCAATGTGGTAGCCGCTTATTACCACGACCACATTTTTGTGCCTGTCGAAAACCTTGATTTAGCGCTTGAGGTCTTAGCCTCATTGTCTCATTAATGCCGCAGGCTCTTGGCCAGTGAAAATGCATGAATAAGCGTTGGCATTGAGCAGTATCGTGCGCCGCAGTAAATTATTACTACTTGATTATCGTTACCCAACAAAAAAAGCCCCAGTTTGGTGAACCAAACGTGGGGCTTTAGCTATTGTGTTTTATGTGCGCTACTCAATCAGCTCGACTTACCAAATTTTCACGCGTTCTTCCGGTGGTAAATACAACGCATCGTCTTCGGTCACGTTAAACGCTTCGTAGAATTCAGGTACGTTGCGAACAGCACCGTTAGTGCGGAACTTCGTAGGTGAATGGGTATCGGTTTGTACTTGGCTGCGCAAGGCTTCCTCACGGTATTTGCTGGCCCACACTTGTCCATAACCAATGAAAACACGCTGGTCGCCAGTGAAGCCGTCTAGTTCAGGGGCTTCTTCACCATCAAGCGACAAATGATAAGCTTTTAAAGCGATACTGATACCGCCAAGGTCGCCAATGTTTTCACCGAGCGTATATTCACCGTTTACGTGTAAATCAGGCAAAACTTCAAATTGGTTGTACTGTTCAACCAAGTTTGCTGTGCGTGCTTCAAACTCGCCGCGATCTTCATCAGTCCACCAGTTTCTAAGTACGCCATCACCGTCGAACGTTGAGCCTGAATCGTCGAAGCCGTGACCAATTTCGTGACCAATAACCGCGCCAATACCGCCGTAGTTAACGGCATCTTCGGCGTTCATATCGAAAAACGGAGGTTGAAGGATAGCGGCTGGAAATACAATCTCGTTTAGCGGCGGGTTGTAGTAAGCATTAACCGTTTGCGGTGTCATTCCCCATTCATGGGTCCACACTGGGCCGCCTTGTTTCTTAAGCATTTCTTCGTAGAGTACGTCTGAAGAACGCTTAAGGTTTCCGAACAAGTCGCCGGCTTTAACCGTAAGGGCAGAATAATCTCTCCACTGGTCTGGGTAACCAATTTTTACGGTAAACTTAGATAGCTTATCTAAGGCTTGGGCACGGGTTTCATCCGTCATCCAGTCAAGGTTTTCAATACTTTCTTTGTACGCCAAGATCAGGTTATTTACCATTTCCATCATGCGTTCTTTCGCGGCTGGTGGAAAATGCTGCTTCACATAAACCTTACCAATAAGCTCGCCCACGTGGGCATTTGATAGACTCACCGCACGGCGCCACTGTGGCTGCTGTTCTTCTACGCCGCGAAGTACTTTGCTGTAAAAGTTGAAGTTTGCTTCATCTAATTCAGCGCTTAGGCGACTGGCCGAAGCATTCAATAGGCCCCATTTAAGGAAGGTTTTCCAATCTTCTAGCGACGTTTCTGCAATAACACCATCAATGTTTTGCATATAATCTTTTTGCAAGATACCTAATGAAGGAATGTCGCTAACGTCAGCTTCGGCAAGATAAGCGTCCCAGTCGAACTTAGGCATTAATGCTTTTAGCTCTTCAATGGTTAGCTTATTGTAGTTGGCGGCAAAGTTACGGGCTTGCTCTTTTTTCATGTGCAGTTGAGCTATTTTAGTCTCAAGTGCGAAAAGCATATCAGCGCTTTCTTTAGGCGCTTCGAAACCGGCTAATTCAAACATGGTTTGGATATGTTTAACGTAGGCATCACGGATAGTTTGTGATGATTCATCATCGCTAAAATAGTACTCACGTTCGGGCAGCCCTAAGCCCGATTGCCATGTATACATCAGATATTCTTTTGGCGATTTAAGGTCTGGGTACTGGGTAAGGCTAAAAGGTGTACCATATCCATAGCGTGCCGCATAGGCAAAATATTCAGCCAAATCTGTGTAGTCTTCAATGGTGTCTATTTTTGCAAGCTCTGGCTTAAGGGGCGTGGTACCCAGCTCATTACGCGTTTCCATGTCCATATAAGCACGGTAAAAGTCACCCACTTTTTGCTCATCGCTTCCGGCTTTAAAGTCGCCTTCGGCTGAGGACTTAATGATATCCATAACGTGATCTTGCGCTTCGTCGCGAAGAATAACGAACGCGCCATAGCTAGATTTATCTGCTGGTATTTCAAAATTATCAAACCACTTGCCGTTTACATAGCGGAAAAAGTCATCACCTGGGTCAACAGACAGGTCCATATTCTCTTTTATGACACCTGATGAAAGCTGTTGTTGGGCTTCTTCAGTGGCCGCGCTTTGTGACTGTTGTTCTGTTGATGAATTTTGTGGGCTACAAGCTGTTAAGGCCAGTGCCACGCTTAAGCTTAAAACGCTACGTAACATATGGGGCTTCCTTTTTTTAATTCTATTGAGCAGTTATTAACGCTGCTTATTGTTCTTAGCGTGTGATGAAACCCGTTTTATTTCTTCTGCTGAAAAGCAAAAGTGATACGGACACGCTTTTTGTTTTTTCTCGCTAACTTTTAGCATGGCGGTGGTAATAGAAAAAGTGTTTATAGTGAAAATACACAGCTTGTAACAACTTGTAAGGCTAAATTCGCTATAGTGCTTTTGTTCTGACCTCATCACAACATTCAAGGATCGGCTATGGAGTTACACAATACCCCTTTTGATAGCGTATCACCTTGCGAGTACGCCGACGCGCTGCCAAGGAATCAGTTCATGCATTACGCGATAAAACCTTTGTGGGAAGATATGCCTCGCATTGCAGGGCCGGCATTCACCGTAAAGTGTGAGCCCGGTGATCACCTTATGCTTCATGCGGCCATCTATCGCGCAAGTCCTGGTGATATTATTGTGGTGGAAGCCGACGATGAGTTTGCTGTGGCCGGTGGTAATGTATGTGCTATTGCGCAATCTCGCGGAATAAAAGGTTTTGTTATTGATGGCGTCATTCGCGATATTGCTGAAACACGGGACAATGCGTTTCCAGTTTTTGCGCGTGGTGTTGTGCCTAAGCCGGGAGCGAAAAAATGTATCTCGCCACTGAATCAGCCAATATCTTGCGGTGGCGTAACCGTGGAAGGGGGAGATATTATTGTTGCAGATGAAGAGGGGATTGCGGTTATACCGCAGGCAGAAGCACTTGGCGCGTTTGAAATAGCAAAACAACGCGCAGACAAAGATAGCGCAATGTCTCTTGAACAATGGCAAGCCGAACATTCTGAAAAAGTAGAAAGTATTCTTGCTAAGCTGGGTTACGAAGACTGAATTAAACCCCAGTTAGCCTTTTGCCACGTTGTCCGCCTTTATCCGGATTGGGCGTGCAGCGTAAAATGGGCCAATGCAAAACTTTTTTATCGCGGAGTTCTTGCAATATCGATAAATATTAAGCAATTTTAAACCGGCTTTGCGGTGAAAATACGCCGCAAAGTTCAACACCTTCTCTTATATCGTGTAGAATTGTGACCCAGCATTTTTGGGCATACGTAAACGTGCCCTGTCATTGAATTAAAATCGAGTTCTACATGTTTTCATTTTTCGAAAAGCTTACCCAGCCTTTTCCTGATACGTCTCCTAGTCAACCGCCGAAGGGCTTAGTGGCTTTTTGTAAGTATTATACTCAAGGCATGTGGGGCGTGATCCTTACTGTTTCCGTGCTCAGTGCAATCGTTGCCATGCTAGAAGTGGCACTGTTTGGCTTTCTAGGGCAGCTTGTAGACTGGTTTTCCGAGCAAAATCGCGAGACATTTTTGGCTGACCAAAAGTTTACGCTTATTGGGATGGGGGTTACGGTACTTGTTCTTATTCCCCTGTTTATATTGCTTCGCTCCCTATTTTCCCGTCAGTCTTTAATGGGTAACTACCCCATGCGAATTAGATGGCAAGCCCATCGGTATTTACTGGGGCAAAGCTTAACCTTCTTTCACGATGAATTTGCAGGGCGTGTGGCCACCAAAGTCATGCAAACCGCGCTATCGGTGCGAGAAACCGTGACCAAGGTACTCGACCTGTTGGTGTATATCAGCGTGTACTTTATCTCGATGGTGGTACTCATTTTTAGTACAGACTGGCGTTTAGCCATGCCGCTTATTGTATGGTTTTTTGTCTATATTGGTATTTTGAAGGTATTGGTACCCAAACTAAAAGAAGTGTCTCAAAAGCAGGCCGATGCACGCTCGCTAATGACAGGGCGTATTGTGGATAGCTACACCAATATCACTACCGTCAAACTGTTTTCTCATAGCCGCCGAGAGGCCGACTATGCCAAAGAAAGCATGGATGGTTTTCTGCAAACCGTTTACCCGCAAATGCGTTTAGTGACGGTATTAGAATTCTGTGTGGAAATGGCTAACGCTATTCTCATTTTTACCATAGGTGCATTATCTGTGTATCTATGGATGGAAAATATCGCAAGCCCTGGTGACATTGCTATTGCTATTAGCCTTTGTTTACGACTGAACGGTATGTCGCATTGGGTGATGTGGGAAGTCTCTGGGCTATTTGAAAACTTAGGCACAGTGCAGGACGGCATGAATACCTTAGCACAACCTATCGCCGTAAAAGACAAGCCTAAGGCCGACGCGTTACAAGTCAACGGTGGTGGTATCAAGTTTGATGATGTGGACTTCTCATACTCGGGCGCAGACGATAAGCCAATTGATGTTTTTACCAATTTAGACTTGACCATTAAGCCAGGCGAAAAAGTGGGCTTAGTAGGGCGCTCTGGGGCGGGTAAATCGACCTTGGTTAATTTGCTTATGCGTTTTTACGACACCCAAAGCGGCCGTATTATTATTGATGGGCAAGACATTACCGACGTCGGGCAAGAAACCCTACGCGCCAAAATTAGCATGGTGACCCAAGACACCTCCCTAATGCACCGTTCGGTAAGAGATAATATTTTATATGGCCGTACTGATGCGACGGAAGAGGATATGATTCGCGCAGCCAAACAGGCTGAAGCACACGACTTTATTCTTACCCTTACCGATAGCTACGGAAGAACAGGGTACGACGCCCATGTGGGGGGGAACGCGGCGTGAAGCTTTCAGGGGGTCAACGTCAGCGTATTGCTATCGCCCGCGTGTTGTTAAAAGATGCGCCAGTGTTGGTACTTGACGAGGCGACCTCGGCGCTCGATTCAGAGGTAGAGGCAGCCATTCAAGCGTGCTTAGATAAAGTAATGGAAGGCAAAACGGTTCTCGCCATTGCCCACCGTTTATCGACCATAGCCCAAATGGACAGGCTTCTGGTGCTAGATAAAGGCAGTATTGTAGAGCAGGGGACGCACGCGGAGCTTATCGCACACAACGGTATTTATGCCAAGCTATGGGCACATCAAACGGGCGGTTTTATTGGCGTTGAATAGGTGGCATTCTAAATGGAAAGCAATCGCAGATGGGAGAGATAAACCGCTTGTATCTTGAAAGTGGTTAAGTATAATACGCGTCCCTCCCTTGCGATACCGCACTTTCCTTAGAAAAGACGCACAACTCCCAAGGGCAGTGTAAGTAAATTTTGTCTTTTAGACACCACAGGGGTGTAGTTCGAATTGGTAGAACAGCGGTCTCCAAAACCGATGGTTGGGGGTTCGAGTCCCTCCACCCCTGCCAAATTTACTTAATCTACGAATTTTAAATTGCGCCTTCAAAAAGCGCGTAAAACAACGACGCTGTAGTGCTAGGATCGTAACATGAGCGAAAAGACGGAAAATCAGTCCAATGCGTTGGACATGTTTAAATGGGTAGTGGTTTTTGCACTACTTGCCGGTTTAGTAACCGCTAATACAATGTACGGTGAGATTTCGGTACTATACCGTGCCATCGCGATTGTTGTAGTTGTTGGTATAGCTGGTTTCATCGCGGCAACGACTGAAAAAGGTAGTACCTTCTTGAGCTTTGCTAAAGAGTCTCGCACAGAAGTTCGCAAAGTAGTATGGCCAACCCGTCAAGAGGCGAACCAAACTACCCTTATCGTACTTGCAGCGACGTTAGTTATGGCACTAATTTTATGGGGACTAGACGGCATCATCGTTCGTGTAGTTGGCTTTATTACTGGAATAGGAGCATAAACGTATGTCTGAAGAAGAAGCAGTAAAGAAAAGATGGTACGTAGTTCAAGCCTATTCGCAATACGAAGCTCGCGTTAAAAAGACGTTGCTTGAATACATTAAAATGCACAACATGGAAGACTACTTCGGTCAGGTACTAGTACCAACAGAGGAAGTTGTTGAAATGCGTGCAGGTCAAAAGCGTAAATCTGAGCGTAAGTTCTACCCGGGTTATGTATTGGTAGAAATGGCGATGACTGAAGAGTCATGGCACTTAGTGAAAAGCGTACCTCGCGTACTAGGTTTCATCGGCGGCACCTCTGACCGTCCTATGCCAATTACGCAGAAAGAAGCAGACGCTATCCTAAATCGTCTTGAAGAAAACGTTGATAAGCCACGACCAAAAACATTGTTCGAGCCAGGCGAAGTGGTTCGCGTTACCGACGGTCCATTTGCCGACTTCAATGGTGTGGTAGAAGAAGTAGACTACGAAAAGAGCCGCGTAAAAGTATCGGTACTTATCTTCGGTCGTTCTACACCAGTAGACCTAGAATTTGGTCAGGTAGAAAAAGGCTAAGCCTTTTCTGCCTAAGAGTTTCGAAAGAGCCCCTACTACATAGGGGCTCTTTTATTTGCAGAACACCCAATTAGAGTTTCTTCTTTAAAAGATTACTAGCAAAGCAATAGAAATAGTCAGGCCGTGTAAGATATGGCAAATCCATTTAAGAAATACCGTGCTATCGTGATAAGAGTCCCAAAAACCAACATTGGCCCAGCGTTTCAAAACAAAGTTTAAAGTGACCAATGCTATTGCACAAATCAAGGGACAAATTTATTTCTGTGCCGCAATAATCAATGCTAACTCTTTTCCTCTAAGAACGACATTTCGCTAATAACTGTTAATGTTTTAATTAGGCCTTTTCAGGTAGATAGGAAAGCTATAACTTAGGGAAGATATGATGAAAGCGGTCAGTACTACCCACCATTTATAATCTTCACTAACTAATAAACCAATAGTTAAAGCGGTTACGAATAGGAAAGTTGTAACAATTATACGCGCAATTTTAAAGCGCTCGAACTGGTCTATATGAGCTCTTGAACTAAATAGACGCATCCAAAGTATCGCTGCAATCCCTGAGTAATTGATTAAAAGTAAAAGGCTATTACTTGCAATAAACGCACTAAAGGAAAACAGGCTTAGCATAGCACAAACCATGTTAAGCCTTGATAACGGTGATAAACCCATTTATTCCCCAATTTTGTTTTACCTATTATTTAATAATAAGTGTTAGAGCACTTTGACCGGAACAATAATTTTGAAAAAGCCCCAAAGGGGCTCTTTCGAATTAAATAAGCCAGAAGTAACAACTGATGAGCGAAAGAAATATGAACAGAAAATGTAGCACTGTAGCAGTCTTCTCTGAAATCTTATCGCTCTCATTAAAAGAGTCCCAAAACCCTACACCTAGCGCACGTTTTAATATTAGGTTCGTCCCACAAACTAATAGGGTCCAAATTAAAACAGCTTGGATATCTACCATTATAAACTCGACCTTCATTCATCTGTTGTCATTAAATCCTCAACTTCCGATGCCATACTTGTTATCGCCCCCGAAATCAAACCTCCGCCTACAGATGTTGCGAGAGAGCTAAAACCTTTAACAGGACTCAAAGCGCCAGCACCCATTCCGGCAAGTGTTCCTGTAGCGATACTACTAAACGTCGCGCTCCGTCCACCACCTATAATTGCACCGTAGAATCCACCTATTCCACCGGCAAGTGCGCCTAGAGCATTGGCCCAAAGAGCACCAGAAACTTGCGAGATCTCATCTTTGTTTAACTCAGTTAGTTTTTCCATTGTTAATTAATCCTTATTTAGATAAATATAGATGACTCCGCACGGCCTGTGTGAAGCTATCCAAACTTTGAATCACTTTCATGATGAAAAATACTGACCTTTCGATGGTTTTTTATTCTAAATAGCCCTTGCATAGTAATTAATCACCTTATATAATGCGCGCCCTTTTAAACGGAAACGGGAAGCCGATTGAGCAAATAATCTCTGTATTTGCGAGGCGTTAGACCCAAACAAGAGAGCATGTAAAATGGCTAAAAAAGTAAGCGGTATTATTAAGCTTCAGGTTGCAGCTGGCGCTGCTAACCCAAGTCCACCGGTTGGTCCTGCACTAGGTCAGCACGGTGTGAACATCATGGAATTCTGTAAGGCTTTCAACGCGAAAACAGAAAGTCTTGAGAAAGGCGCTCCGGTACCAGTAGAAATTACGGTATACGAAGATCGCTCTTTCACATTCGAAACTAAGACTCCTCCTGCGTCTTACCTGCTTAAGAAAGCAGCGGGCATCAAGAGTGGTTCTGGCCGTCCTAACACTGAAAAAGTGGGTACTGTTACTCGCGCTCAGTTGGAAGAGATCGCTAAAACTAAAGAGCCAGACCTTACTGCAGCTGATCTAGATGCAGCGGTACGCACTATCGCGGGTTCTGCTCGCTCAATGGGCTTGAACGTAGAGGACTAATCGAATGGCTAAATTAACTAAACGTGCTCGCCTAGTACGCGACAAAGTTGACTCTACTAAAGAGTACGAAATCAACGAAGCAGTAGCGCTTCTTAAAGAACTAGCAACAGCTAAGTTCGCAGAAAGCGTTGACGTATCTGTTAACCTTGGTATCGATGCGAAGAAATCTGACCAAAACGTTCGTGGTGCAACTGTACTACCAAACGGTACTGGTAAAGACGTTCGCGTTGCAGTATTCACTCAAGGTGCAAATGCTGAAGCAGCGAAAGAAGCGGGTGCGGACATCGTTGGTATGGACGACTTAGCTGAGCAAGTTAAGAAAGGCGAAATGAACTTTGACGTAGTAGTTGCTAGCCCAGACGCGATGCGTGTTGTTGGTCAACTAGGTCAAATCTTAGGTCCACGTGGCCTTATGCCTAACCCTAAAACTGGCACTGTAACGCCTGACGTTGCAACGGCAGTTAAGAACGCTAAAGCTGGTCAGGTACGCTACCGTAACGATAAGAACGGTATCATCCACGCTAGCATCGGTAAGATTGCGTTCGAAGCGAACCAAATTCAAGAAAACCTTGAAGCGCTACTTGAAGCATTGAAGAAAGCTAAGCCTTCTTCTGCTAAAGGTACATACATCAAGAAGATCAGCCTAAGCACGACAATGGGTGCTGGTGTTGCTCTTGATAAGGCTTCTGTAGGTCTTTAATTTCGCTGAGCTTAGGCTCATCGAAATCTCTTAAAGGTTATGGGTTGGAGCTGTGACAATTAGCAGTGCTAATAAGCAGTGCTAATAAGCAGCTCCCGTCCTAGACCGCAGGTGCGGTGTGGTGAAAGAGGTAAGAGAACTTTCACAGTCAACACACTGCTTAATAGAACAACCTGCGCAGACGGTGGTTTGACTCAGACTCTCTGGGGTAACAAACACCGTAGAGCGGTATCGACCATGAGGGTTGGTATCAATCTGTGAACCCTGACCGCGCAAGTAGGTAACTACGAACAAGGTCAGATACAAAGAGGTGAACTCAGTGGCACTAGGTTTAGCAGCAAAAAAAGAGATCGTAGCAGAAGTTTCTGAAGTTGCGTCTCGCGCTCTATCCGTAGCCGTTGCTGAATACCGTGGGATGGAAGTTAGCGATCTGACTGAACTACGTGTTAAAGCTCGTGAGCAAGGCGTATACCTAAAGGTTGTACGTAATACTCTTGCGAAGCGTGCTCTAGCAGACAGTCAATTTGCAGACTTAGACAGCGCCTTAACTGGTCCGCTTATCTATGGTTTCTCTATCGACGCACCAGGCGGTGCGGCACGTCTTTTCAAAGACTTCGGTAAGACTAACGATAAGCTTAAAGTTACTGCACTTTCAATTGGTAGTGGTCTTCTTGGTCCAGAGAAATTGGATGCAGTTGCAGCTCTACCTACCCGCGACGAAGCGCTTGCGAAACTACTTGCAACCTTCAAAGCACCAGTTGGGAAATTCGTTCAAACAATCAACGAAGTTCCTGGCAAGTTTGTGCGCGTATTGGCGGCGGTCAAAGACACCAAGTAATTGGCGTTTTTGGCATATTGATTTTTTTAACATTTTATACCCAGGAGTTTAGAGAACATGGCTCTAACTAAAGAAGATATCTTAAACGCAATCGCTGAAATGCCGGTAATGGAACTGGTAGAACTAATTGAAGCGGCTGAAGAGAAATTCAACGTATCTGCTGCAGCTGCTGTTGCTGTTGCTGGTCCAGCTGCTGGCGGCGACGCTGCTGCTGCAGAAGAAAAGACTGAATTCGACGTTGTAATGACTTCATTCGGTGGCAACAAAGTTGCAGTTATCAAAGCAGTTCGCGGCGCGACTGGCCTAGGTCTTAAAGAAGCTAAAGAAGTAGTTGAGTCTGCTCCTAAAGCTATCAAAGAAGGCGTAAGCAAAGATGAAGCTGAAGCACTTAAGAAAGAGCTTGAAGAAGCTGGTGCAGAAGTAGAAATCAAGTAATCTGACATAGTCAGATTATTGCCTGAGACGGCAAGGCTGGTGGTTTTTTGAACCACCAGCCTTTTTGCGCTGTATAGTGTGTAGAAACTAACCCTTGGTTACACTACTTAAAGCGCCATTCGGAAATACCCATAAAAAGCATAAAAATCCAACAAGTTAACTAATAATTGGTTAAATTTTGTTGTATGCTGGTGTATCTGCCCGAAAAAGGGTTGTGGAAGTTTGTTGCTTAGTGCGCCATTTGAAACGCAGCTTTTAGCCCATAGCACGCGTTTTAAAGCATTTTGCAGCAGGTTGGGTCATAAATCAGCAGGCTGAGGAACCCATGGTTTACTCTTATAGCGAAAAGAAACGTATCCGTAAGGATTTTGGCAAACGCCCACAGGTATTGGAAATTCCATACCTTCTTTCAATTCAGCTTGATTCTTTCAAAAAGTTTATTGAGACCGATCCGGAAGCTCAATACGGTTTGGAAGCAGCATTTCGTTCCGTTTTTCCAATTAAAAGCTACTCAGGTAGTTCAGAGCTTCAGTATGTAAGCTACCGCCTGGGAGAGCCAGTTTTCGACGTTAAAGAATGTCAAATTCGTGGCGTAACTTTCTCTGCTCCATTAAGAGTAAAACTACGGTTAGTGTTGTTCGATAAAGACGCTGCCCCAGGTACCGTAAAAGATATTAAAGAACAAGAAGTGTACATGGGCGAGATCCCATTGATGACAGAGAACGGTACGTTCGTTATCAATGGTACTGAGCGTGTTATCGTGTCACAGCTACACCGTTCACCTGGTGTATTCTTTGATCACGACAAAGGTAAAACCCACTCGTCAGGTAAAGTGCTATATAACGCACGTGTAATTCCTTACCGTGGTTCGTGGTTAGACTTCGAGTTTGACCCGAAAGATAACCTATTTGTACGTATCGACCGTCGTCGTAAGTTGCCTGCAACGATTATTTTACGCGCATTGGAAATGACGTCTGAAGAAATTCTAGATACTTTCTTCGACAAAGTTAATGTACGTATTGATAAAGACAAGTTGATGATGGAAGTGGTGCCAGATCGCCTACGTGGGGAAACGGCTGCATTTGACATTATCGATGGCGAAGGCAACGTGGTTGTTGAAACCGGTCGTCGTATCTCAGCGCGTCACACACGTGCGCTTGAGAAAGCGGGTCTTAATGAGCTTGAAGTTCCAGCTGATTACCTAATTGGCCGCGTATACGCTGCTACTTACGTAAACGAAGACACTGGCGAAGTTATTGTAAGCGCGAACGAAGAACTTACCCTTGAGAACCTAGCGGCGCTAAGTCAAGCGGGTATCAAAGAGTTCGAAACGCTTTACATTAACGAGCTTGACCACGGTTCATATATTTCAGATACACTTCGTATCGACTCTTCAACTAACCGCCTAGAAGCACTAGTTGAAATTTACCGTATGATGCGTCCTGGTGAGCCACCAACAAAAGACGCAGCAGAAACCTTGTTCGATAACTTGTTCTTCTCTGACGAACGTTACGACCTATCTTCTGTTGGCCGCATGAAGTTCAACCGCCGTCTAGGTCGTGAAGAACTTATTGGTTCAGGCACGCTAGATAAAGAAGACATTATTTCTGTAATGAAGCAGCTAATAATGATTCGTGACGGTAAAGACGAAGTCGATGATATCGATCACCTAGGTAACCGTCGTATCCGTTCTGTTGGTGAAATGGCAGAGAACCAATTCCGCGTTGGTCTTGTACGTGTTGAGCGTGCAGTTAAAGAGCGTCTAAGCTTAGGCGACCTAGACAACGTGATGCCACAAGATCTTATTAACGCTAAGCCTATCTCGGCTGCGGTTAAAGAGTTCTTCGGTTCATCTCAGCTATCTCAGTTCATGGACCAAAACAACCCGCTTTCAGAAGTAACGCATAAGCGTCGTATTTCTGCATTAGGCCCGGGTGGTCTTACACGTGAACGTGCAGGCTTCGAAGTTCGAGACGTACACCCGACTCACTACGGTCGTCTATGTCCAATCGAAACGCCGGAAGGCCCGAACATCGGTCTAATTAACTCATTGGCGAGCTTCGCGCGTACCAATGACTTCGGTTTCCTAGAAACGCCGTTCCGTCGCATTGTTGACGGTGTGGTGACAGACGAAATCGATTACTTATCTGCAATTGAAGAAGGTCAATTCGCAATCGCTCAGGCAAACATCGCGTTGACTGAAGCAGGCGAGTTGGTTGACGACCTAATTCCATGTCGTCACCGCGGTGAAACTACTTTGATGCCGAAAGAAGACATCAAATACATGGACGTTTCACCTCAGCAAATCGTTTCAATTGCTGCAAGCATTATCCCATTCCTAGAGCACGATGATGCGAACCGTGCACTAATGGGTGCTAACATGCAACGTCAGGCAGTACCAACACTACGCGCTGATAAGCCGCTAGTTGGTACCGGTATGGAAAGAACTATCGCGGTTGACTCAGGTGTTACTGTAGTTGCTAAGCGCGGTGGTGTGGTTGATTACGTAGATGCCAGCCGTATCGTTATTAAAGTAGACGAAGATGAAATGCTTCCAGGTGAAGCGGGTATCGATATCTACAACCTGACTAAGTACACACGTTCTAACCAAAACACGTGTATCAATCAGAAGCCTACTTGTAGTGTTGGCGACCCGATTGTTGCAGGTGATGTGCTAGCTGATGGTCCTTCAACAGACCTAGGTGACCTTGCACTTGGTCAGAACATGCGTATCGCGTTCATGCCGTGGAATGGTTACAACTTTGAGGATTCAATCCTTATTTCTGAGCGTGTAGCGCAGGAAGACCGTTTTACTACTATCCACATTCAAGAGCTTAGCTGTATCGCTCGTGATACTAAGCTTGGGCCAGAAGAAATTTCTTCTGATATCCCGAACGTGGGTGAATCTGCACTAAGCAAGCTTGATGAGTCAGGTGTTGTTTACATTGGTGCGGAAGTGAAAGGCGGTGACATCCTTGTAGGTAAAGTAACGCCTAAAGGTGAAACGCAGCTTACGCCAGAAGAGAAACTACTACGTGCAATCTTCGGTGAGAAAGCGTCTGACGTTAAAGATACGTCTCTACGTGTACCTAACTCTGTTCACGGTACGGTAATCGACGTTCAAGTATTTACCCGTGACGGTGTAGAGAAAGACAAGCGTGCGCTAGAAATTGAAGATATGCAGCTACGTCAGGTTAAGAAAGACCTTACTGACGAGTTTGAAATTCTTGCAGACGGTATCTTTGCCCGTGCGCAAACTGCACTTCTACGTGCTGGTGTTGACCAAGCTAAGCTTGACAGCCTGCCGCGTGAAAAGTGGTTTGAAATCGCACTTAACAGCGAAGATGCACAGCTAGAGCTAGACCAAATTGCTGATCAACACGCTGAAATCAAACTTGATTTCGATAAGAAGTTTGAAACTAAGCGTCGTAAGATCACTCAAGGCGATGACCTAGCTCCTGGCGTACTTAAGATCGTTAAGGTTTACCTTGCGGTTAAACGTCACATCCAACCTGGTGACAAGATGGCCGGTCGTCACGGTAACAAAGGTGTTATCTCGACTATCCAGCCTGTAGAAGATATGCCATACGATGCTAACGGTACGCCGGTAGATATCGTTCTTAACCCACTAGGTGTACCGTCTCGTATGAACATCGGTCAGATCCTAGAAACGCACTTGGGTATGGCTGCACGCGGTCTTGGTGTGAAGATTGATCGCATGATTAAAGAGCAGCGTGAGCTGGCTGAACTACGTGAGTTCTTGAAGAAGGTGTACGAGCTTGGTGAAAATCACCAAGAAGTTGACATCGATAACTTCACAGACCACGAAGTACGTCGCTTAGCAGAAAACCTTCGTAAGGGTGTTCCGATTGCAACACCAGTATTTGACGGTGCTCGTGAATCAGAAATCAAAGAAATGCTGAAGCTTGCTGATATTCCAGAAAGCGGTCAGATTTCATTGTTCGACGGTCGTACCGGTCGCGAGTTTGAGCGTCCAGTTACGGTTGGTTACATGTACATGCTGAAACTGAACCACTTAGTAGACGACAAGATGCACGCGCGTTCTACGGGTTCTTACAGCCTTGTTACACAGCAGCCTCTTGGTGGTAAAGCACAGTTTGGTGGTCAGCGCTTCGGTGAGATGGAAGTGTGGGCACTTGAAGCATACGGTGCAGCATATACCCTTCAGGAAATGCTTACTGTTAAGTCAGATGACGTTAACGGCCGTACCAAGATGTACAAGAACATCGTCGATGGCGATCACAGAATGGAACCTGGCATGCCAGAATCATTCAACGTACTACTTAAAGAAATTCGCTCGTTGGGTATCAACATCGAGCTTGAAGAAAAGTAATACGGCAATCGCCGCGTAATGTTATGAGATGGCCCGGCGCTTGCGCCGGGTTCTAGAGACTGACTCCGCTGGGAGAGTAATGTGAAAGACTTATTAAAGTTTCTAAAGCAACAAAACAAGACCGAAGAATTCGATAATATTCGAATCGGTCTGTCTTCACCTGACATGATTCGTTCATGGTCATTCGGTGAAGTTAAAAAGCCTGAAACAATTAACTACCGTACGTTCAAGCCTGAGCGTGACGGTCTGTTCTGTGCGCGTATCTTCGGTCCGGTAAAAGACTATGAATGTCTTTGCGGCAAGTACAAGCGCCTTAAGCACCGTGGTGTTATCTGTGAGAAGTGTGGCGTTGAAGTTACACTGACTAAAGTACGTCGTGAGCGTATGGGTCACATCGAGCTAGCTAGCCCGGTTGCACACATCTGGTTCCTTAAATCACTTCCGTCTCGTATCGGCTTAATGCTTGATATGACACTTCGTGATATCGAACGCGTACTTTACTTTGAATCATACGTGGTAACAGAGCCAGGTATGACGACCCTTGAGCGCAGCCAACTTCTTAACGAAGAAGAGTACTTGGATGCACTTGAAGAGCACGGTGATGAGTTTGATGCGAAGATGGGTGCTGAAGCAGTATTCGATCTTCTAACAGTACTTGACGTAGACGCAGACGTTGCGGCTATGCGTGAAGAGCTGCCTTCAATCAACTCTGAAACGAAGCGTAAGAAAATTACTAAGCGTCTTAAGTTGCTTGAGTCATTCCAGCAGTCTGGCAACAAGCCAGAGTGGATGATTATGACGGTACTTCCGGTACTTCCACCGGACCTTCGTCCTCTAGTTCCACTAGATGGCGGCCGTTTTGCAACGTCTGACCTTAACGACCTATACCGTCGTGTAATTAACCGTAACAACCGTCTTAAGCGTCTTCTAGACCTAGCTGCTCCAGACATTATCGTACGCAACGAAAAGCGTATGCTTCAAGAGTCTGTTGATGCGCTTCTAGATAACGGACGTCGTGGCCGTGCGATCACTGGTTCTAACAAGCGTCCACTTAAGTCGCTTGCAGACATGATCAAGGGTAAGCAAGGTCGTTTCCGTCAAAACCTTCTTGGTAAGCGTGTTGACTATTCTGGCCGTTCTGTAATTACCGTTGGTCCAACGCTACGTCTTCACCAGTGTGGTCTTCCTAAGAAGATGGCACTTGAGCTATTTAAGCCGTTTATCTACGGTAAGCTAGAAGGTCGTGGTCTTGCGACAACAATTAAAGCAGCTAAGAAGCTTGTAGAGCGCGAAGCACCAGAGGTTTGGGACGTACTAGATGACGTTATCCGCGAACACCCGGTACTACTTAACCGTGCACCTACACTTCACCGTTTGGGTATCCAAGCATTCGAACCTACACTAATCGAAGGTAAAGCGATTCAGCTTCACCCGCTAGTGTGTGCGGCGTATAACGCCGACTTCGATGGTGACCAAATGGCGGTACACGTACCGTTGACGATCGAAGCACAGCTAGAAGCACGTGCACTTATGATGTCAACGAACAACATCCTGTCGCCAGCGAACGGTGAGCCAATCATCGTACCTTCACAGGACGTTGTATTAGGTCTTTATTACCTGACGCGTGACAAAGTAAACGGCTTAGGCGAAGGCATGGTATTTACCAGCCCGAATGAAGCAGAAAAAGCATACCGTACAGGTAATGCGGAGCTTCACTCACGCGTTAAAGTACGTATTACTGAGTACGACATCGATGAAGATGGCAACAAAACTGAGAAAGTAACGCTTACTGACACTACTGTTGGTCGTGCAATTTTCTCATTGATCCTTCCAAAGGGTCTACCGTTTGAAATCATCAACCAAGCCATGGGTAAAAAGCAGATTTCAAGACTATTGAATGCTTGCTACCGTACGCTAGGCTTGAAAGATACAGTAATTGCTGCTGACCAAATCATGTATACCGGTTTCCACTACGCGATGATCGCGGGTGCGTCAGTTGGTATCGACGATATGGTAATCCCTGCTGCTAAGAAAGAAATCATCGACGCGGCAGAAGCAGAAGTTATCGAAATTCAGGAACAGTTCCAAAACGGTCTTGTTACCGCGGGTGAGCGTTACAACAAAGTTATCGATATCTGGTCAAATGCCAACGAAAAAGTTGCTAAGGCCATGATGGATAACCTTAAGACTGACATCGTAATTAACCGCGATGGCGAAGAAGAAGAGCAGCAATCATTTAACTCTGTTTACATGATGGCCGACTCGGGTGCTCGTGGTAGTGCCGCTCAGATTCGTCAGCTAGCAGGTATGCGTGGTCTGATGGCTAAGCCAGATGGCTCAATCATCGAAACCCCAATTACGGCGAACTTCCGTGAAGGTCTGAACGTACTACAGTACTTCATCTCAACTCACGGTGCGCGTAAAGGTCTAGCGGATACCGCACTTAAGACAGCTAACTCGGGTTACCTAACACGTCGTCTAGTAGACGTTGCACAGGACTTGGTAATCACTAACGACGACTGTGGCACATTCGAAGGTGTTCAAATGACACCACTAATCGAAGGTGGTGACGTTGTTGAACCACTTCGCGAGCGTGTACTAGGTCGTGTAGTTGCTGAAGATGTTATTAAGCCTGGTACTGATGAAGTATTGGTAGAGCGTAATGTACTACTAGACGAAGCGCTAGTAGACATGCTTGAAGCCAACTCTGTTGACCAAATCCAAGTACGCTCTGTTATCACGTGTGACAACGACTTCGGTGTTTGTGCTAAGTGTTACGGTCGTGACCTTGCACGCGGTCACATGGTCGGTAGCGGTGAATCGGTTGGTGTTATTGCAGCACAATCAATCGGTGAGCCAGGTACACAGCTTACCATGCGTACGTTCCACATTGGTGGTGCGGCATCAAGAGCATCAGCAGAAAACAGCGTACAAGTTAAAACTGCGGGTAGCCTTAAGCTACACAACGCGAAATTCGTACGTAATTCTGACGGCAAAGTGGTTATCGTTTCTCGCTCAACAGAACTTACTGTTATCGATGAGCAAGGCCGCGAGAAAGAGCGCTATAAAGTACCATACGGTGCTGTACTTAGCGTGGATGACGTGCAACTATTGCAGCTGGCGACGTTGTTGCTAACTGGGATCCGCATAGTCACCCAATCATCACTGAACGTGCAGCTAAGATTAGCTTCGCAGACATTGATGACTCTAACACAGAGATGCAGCAAGACGAGCTTACTGGTCTAACCCGTATCGTTGTTAAAGACCTTGCTAAAGTTAACTCTAAAGAGCCTAAGCTAATTCTTGAAAGCGACGAGTTCGGTCTTCAAGAAATTCGTCTTCCAAGCTTCACAACGATTGAAGCGAAAGAAGGCAAAGTAGCTAACGAAGGTGACGTGCTTGCACGTATTCCTCAGGAAAGCTCGAAGACTCGTGATATCACCGGTGGTCTACCGCGCGTTGCGGACTTATTTGAAGCACGTAAGCCTAAAGAGCCTGCAATTCTTGCAGAAATCTCAGGTACTATCGGCTTCGGTAAAGAGACCAAAGGTAAGAAGCGTCTTGTAATTACACCAGCTGAAGGTGATGCATACGAAGAGATGATTCCTAAGTGGCGTCAGCTTAACGTGTTCGAAGGTGAGAAAGTGGAAAAAGGCGAAGTTATCGCCGACGGTCCAGAGTCTCCACACGATATCCTGCGTCTACGTGGTATCTCAGCAGTAGCAAACTACATCGTGAACGAAGTTCAGGAAGTATACCGTCTACAGGGTGTTAAGATTAACGATAAACACATCGAAGTAGTTATCCGTCAGATGCTACGTAAGTGTGTTATCACTAGTCCTGGCGATACGCAGTTCCTTGAAGGCGAACAGGTTGAAGTATCGAACGTTAAAGTGGCGAACCGTGAAATTGAAAAACTCGGTAAGATTCCAGCGCAGTACGAAACACAGCTGCTTGGTATCACTAAAGCGTCACTGTCTACTGAGTCATTTATCTCAGCAGCATCGTTCCAAGAAACAACCCGTGTGCTAACTGAAGCTGCGGTTCAAGGTAAAGAAGATGACCTACGCGGTCTGAAAGAAAACGTAATCGTTGGTCGACTCATTCCAGCGGGTACCGGTTTCGCTTACCACGAACGCCGCGCACAACGTCGCAAAGAGCAAATCGAAGAAATGTCGGTATCTGCCGCTGATGCAGAACAGGCATTAACCGAAGCGCTTAATGCCGGTGCAGACGAAGATACTGCCGAATAAGGCAAGATCATAGGAGTACGTTAACGTACTCCTAACAAATTGGCATGTCAGGCTGACAGATTGCAGATAAATTAACTGCTTAAGCTTTGTACACCTTGACAGTCAGAGCGATGATCTTTAATATTCCGCGACCCGATTTTGGATAGCCATCAAATGGCTCGATAAACGGTCGCGGTTTTTCGTATCAGCGCTCAGTGAATATTGACGAGCACAATGTTCACAAAGAAGAGCGATTAATAGATTAATCGCATTAATATGGACCCAGTCGCAGTGATTGGGTTTTCGTAGTTTTTAATCAGGAGCTAGTTAATGGCAACAGTTAACCAGTTAGTGCGCAAGCCGCGTAGAAAGCCCGTTGAAAAAAGCAACGTAGCTGCTCTACAAGCTTGTCCACAAAGACGTGGTGTATGTACTCGTGTATATACTACTACGCCTAAGAAACCAAACTCTGCACTACGTAAAGTATGTCGTGTACGTCTAACTAACGGTTTTGAAGTTTCTTCATACATCGGTGGTGAAGGTCACAACCTACAAGAGCACAGTGTAGTACTTATCCGTGGTGGTCGTGTTAAAGATCTACCAGGTGTTCGTTATCACACAGTTCGCGGTACTCTTGACTGCGCAGGTGTAAACGATCGTAAACAAGCCCGTTCTAAGTACGGCGCGAAGAAGCCTAAGTCATAACGGTTCTCCGTTAGTAAGGCCAAACTGAAGTTTAAGAGTTTTGGGTTTTCCCTGAATTCATACGGAGAATAGAAAATGCCAAGAAGAAGAGTCGTAGGTCAACGTAAAATCCTACCAGAGCCAAAATTTGGTTCACAACTGCTTGCGAAATTCATGAATGTCGTAATGCTCGACGGCAAAAAGTCAGTCGCTGAAAGAATCGTTTACGGTGCGCTTGATATTGTTGCTGAAAAAACCGGCAAAGCACACCTAGATATCTTCGAGGAAGCGCTTGATAACATCCGCCCAACAGTAGAGGTTAAGTCTCGTCGTGTTGGTGGTTCAACTTATCAGGTTCCAGTTGAAGTACGTCCAGTTCGTCGTAACGCGCTAGGTATGCGTTGGATGGTAGAAGCTGCACGTAAACGTGGCGAAAAGTCTATGGCACAACGCCTAGCGGCTGAGATGTTAGACGCAGCAGACAACAAAGGTTCAGCGGTTAAGAAACGTGAAGACGTTCACCGCATGGCCGAAGCAAACAAAGCGTTTGCTCACTACCGTTGGTAATCAACGTTATTTAACTGAGAGAGATTTATGCCTCGTAAGACCTCGATTGAGCGTTATCGCAATATTGGTATTGTGGCTCACGTGGACGCGGGTAAAACCACGACCACAGAGCGTGTTCTGTTTTATACAGGACTGTCTCACAAAATCGGTGAAGTGCACGATGGTGCTGCTACCATGGACTGGATGGAGCAAGAGCAGGAGCGTGGTATTACTATCACGTCTGCTGCGACAACTTGTTTCTGGTCTGGTATGGAGCAACAGTTCGATCAGCACAGAATTAACATCATCGACACCCCTGGGCACGTTGACTTTACTATCGAAGTAGAGCGTTCATTGCGTGTGCTAGATGGTGCAGTTGTAGTTTTCTGTGGGTCTTCTGGGGTAGAACCTCAATCAGAGACAGTCTGGCGACAGGCTGACAAATATGAAGTGCCACGCCTTGTGTTCGTTAATAAAATGGACCGGGCTGGCGCTGATTTTGAGCGTGTTGTGGGTCAAATCCGCAAGCGTTTAGGCGCAAACTGTGTTCCGATTCAAATCAACATGGGCGCTGAAGAGAATTTCCATGGCGTCATCGACCTTGTGAAGATGAAAGCCATAAACTGGAATGAAGAAGACATGGGTATGACATTTACCTATGAAGACATTCCGGCTGAATATTTAGATACGGCTGAGCAGTACCGCACCGAGATGATCGAAGCGGCAGCAGAAGCATCTGATGAGCTGATGGATAAGTATTTGGAAGGTGAAGAACTGACCGAAGAAGAAATCCGTTTAGGCCTTCGTACGCGTACACTGAACAACGAAATTGTTCTTGCCACTTGTGGCAGCGCCTTCAAAAACAAAGGTGTTCAGGCAGTACTCGACTCTGTTATTCAATATCTTCCGTCTCCTACTGAAGTTAAGGCCATTACCGGTGTACTTGACGATAAAGACGAGACAGAAGCAGAGCGTCATTCAAGCGACGACGAGCCATTCTCAGCACTAGCATTTAAAATAGCGACTGACCCATTTGTAGGTACGTTAACCTTCTTCCGTTGCTATTCAGGTGTCGTAAATACGGGTGATACTGTATACAACCCGGTGAAAGGTAAACGCGAGCGCTTCGGTCGTATCGTGCAGATGCACGCAAAAGACCGTGAAGAGCTTAAAGAAGTACGCGCAGGTGACATTGCAGCGGCCATCGGCCTTAAAGATGTAACCACGGGTGATACCCTTTGCGACCCTAATAACGTTATTACGTTGGAGCGCATGGAGTTTCCTGACCCAGTTATTTCAATTGCGGTAGAGCCAAAGTCTCAGGCTGACCAAGAAAAAATGGGCATTGCCCTAGGTAAACTTGCAGCGGAAGACCCGTCGTTCAAAGTGAAAACTGACGATGAGACAGGGCAGACGATAATCTCAGGTATGGGTGAACTTCACCTAGATATCATTGTCGACCGCATGAAGCGTGAATTCAAAGTTGAATGTAACGTAGGTAACCCACAGGTTGCTTATCGCGAAACCCTTCGTAAATCTGTTGAAGTTGAAGGGAAGTTCGTTCGTCAGTCAGGCGGCCGTGGCCAATTTGGTCATGTATGGTTGCGCATTGAGCCTCAGGAAGAAGGTTCAGGCTACGAATTTGTGAACGAAATCGTCGGTGGAGTTGTACCAAAAGAGTTCATCCCAGCGGTCGATAAAGGAATTCAGGAGCAGATGCGAAGTGGTGTTCTTGCAGGGTATCCGGTACTAGATGTAAAGGTAACTTTGTTTGATGGTTCATACCACGATGTTGACTCTTCTGAAATGGCGTTTAAGATCGCCGGCTCTATGGGTTTCAAAAAAGGCGCCGCAGAAGCAAATCCGGTGTTACTTGAACCCACAATGAAAGTTGAAGTGACTACTCCAGAAGACTGGATGGGTGATGTAGTCGGTGACTTAAATCGTCGTCGCGGCATGATCGAAGGTATGGAAGATGGCGTAGCAGGTGTTAAAATAATACGTGCAAAAGTGCCGCTTTCAGAAATGTTTGGCTACGCAACTGATTTGCGTTCACAAACACAAGGTCGTGCTTCATACTCAATGGAGTTCTTCAATTATTCTGAGGCGCCTAACAATGTGGCGCAGGCTATTATTGAATCTAGAATTTAATCTAAATGAAGGTTCGGTCCGGTCTATTGGTGGGTCGGACTTTTAACTTAGGAAACGAGAAAAATGGCAAAAGAAAAGTTTGAACGTACGAAACCCCACGTAAACGTGGGTACAATCGGCCACGTTGACCATGGTAAAACTACTCTAACTGCAGCTATCACTACAGTTCTATCTAAAACTTACGGCGGTTCTGCTCAGGCGTTCGATCAAATCGATAACGCACCTGAAGAGAAAGCGCGTGGTATCACCATCTCTACTTCACACGTAGAGTACGATACTCCTACTCGTCACTACGCACACGTAGACTGCCCAGGACACGCTGATTACGTTAAAAACATGATCACTGGTGCTGCTCAGATGGACGGTGGTATCCTAGTAGTAGCTGCGACTGATGGCCCTATGCCACAGACTCGTGAGCACATCCTACTTGGTCGTCAGGTTGGTATCCCTTACATCATTGTATTCATGAACAAATGTGACATGGTTGATGATGAAGAGCTTCTAGAGCTAGTAGAAATGGAAGTTCGTGAACTTCTTAACGAATACGAATTCCCAGGTGATGACCTACCAGTTATCCAAGGTTCAGCTCTTAAAGCGCTTGAAGGCGACGCAGAGTGGGAAAAGAAAATCATCGAGCTTGGTGAAGCGCTTGATTCATACATCCCAGAGCCAGAGCGTGCAATCGACAAGCCGTTCATCCTTCCAATTGAAGATGTATTCTCAATCTCAGGCCGTGGTACTGTTGTAACGGGTCGTGTTGAGCAAGGTATCATCAAGGTTGGTGAAGAAGTAGAAATCGTAGGTATCAAAGATACGACTAAGACTACTTGTACTGGTGTTGAGATGTTCCGTAAGCTTCTTGACGAAGGCCGTGCAGGTGAGAACGTTGGTGTTCTTCTACGTGGTACTAAGCGTGATGAAGTTGAACGTGGCCAAGTACTAGCTAAGCCTGGTTCAATCACTCCACACGTTAACTTCGAAGCAGAAGTATACGTACTGTCTAAAGATGAAGGTGGTCGTCATACTCCATTCTTCAAAGGCTACCGTCCACAGTTCTACTTCCGTACAACTGACGTAACTGGTGCTGTAGAGCTTCCAGAAGGCGTGGAAATGGTAATGCCTGGTGACAACCTTAAATTCAAAGTTGAGCTAATTGCTCCGATCGCGATGGAAGAAGGTCTTCGTTTCGCAATCCGTGAAGGTGGTCGTACAGTAGGTGCTGGTGTTGTATCTAAGATCCTAGACTAATCTAGACTTAGCAACACAAGCCAAAAAAGCGCACTCAGGTGCGC
>NZ_CACSIG010000048.1:0-58733 GCF_902705815.1 Alteromonas infernus | reverse complement strand
TGGTTCAAGCCCAGTAGCGTCCACCATCTCTTTAGAAATATCGGCACCTCTGCTATACAATCAATCGAACAGTTATTCTTTTACTTCTGGCTACCGTATGCTAACTGCTTAGCTGATGTATTCACCGCGCGGTTGTAGCCCCTGCGAAGCCCGCAATATACCGACCTAATACTGGGCCAGATCCACCAGCCACCTAATTATGCGATAGTCTTCATAAAGAACTATACTTAGAAAGCACACGCCGTGATAAGGTAATTAAACTGCTCTTCTAAAGGCTATAACTCAATGAAACTACACTTAGCGAAAAATACTAAGCTGTTAATTGCTGAAGACCAAGTGCTGGCAAAAAGTCATATGCACTATGCGCTTGAGCAGTTGGGTTTTAAGAACATGGACTATGTGGACAGGCCTTCGCAAGCGTTATCAGCTCTAAAAGAGTACGATTACGACGCCATCATTTGCTCGTATAACCTTCGCTCAGAGCAAGGTGGATATTATTTATTAGAGCAATTAAACGATGCCCACTCGTTACCACTTACCAGCGCATTTATTTTCACCAGCGCAGATACGTCGGCAGAAGTCGTACACGCCATTATTGAATTACAGCCAGACGAATTTATCGCCAAACCTTTTTCAGTCAACGAGTTAGATAGAAGGCTTTCGCGGGTTTTATCCAGAAAGAAAGCACTGAAAAACGTGTATGCATTTATGGACAAAAAGGACTACGAAAAAGCCCTGACTGAAGTTGAGTTCTTTTTGTTACAGCCTGAACATGCTGAACACTTTCCTCTAGCGATGAAAATAAAGGGTGATTTATTTTTGTTAACGCAGAGATACCAAGAAGCGGTCGCTTTTTTTGAATCCATCATTAACGTACAAGATTTCAACTGGGCGAAAATGGGAATTGCAAAAAGCCTTCTTGCGCTCAACGAACTTGATGACGCAGAAAGAGAAATTATTCAACTTGCCACCCGACCTGATTCTGCACTAGAGGCCTTCGACCTTCTCGCTACTCTCCAAATTAAACAAGCTGCTTTTGACGATGCTTTAGAATGCACATCGCTGGCTTGCACTATGTCTCCGCGCAATATTCCTCGCTATCAACAAGCGGTAAGCTTGGCGAGAATAACCCATGATTATGAGACCCAGTTTAACAGCGCAAAGAAAGCGGTACGTTACGCCCAAGGATCAATTCATGACAAGCCCGATATTTACTTAACCGCTGCCCGAGCCGGCGTTGATTTTGCCATGACATCTGAACCAGAACACGTAAATAACATTGTGAAACAAACCAATGAATATCTGCGCCAAATGAAAAAAGCGCATCCAAGAGCTGCGTTAAACGATGAGCTAGCCGTCATCGATGCGAGACTACACTACTTAAAAGATGACACAGCAAGAGCCCAGACGTTACTGTCAGAGTTTCACACCGACCACGCTCAGCTCCATTCAACTGAAGCATTGCTAGATAGGGCAAAAGCCCTGCATGAAGTGGGAATGAAAAAAGAGTCTATTGCTATTTTAGATGCGATTTCGTCGAGAGAAGAAGAATCCCCAGGTGAAGTGAATTTAATGGCCGCGTATTTAAAGCAGGAAAAGGCAGAAAAAGAAGCCATCTCACTAAGCCCAAAAACATTGAACAATACTGCGGTTGCACAATACAAACGCGGCAATTTAGAGCAATCCTATAGCACTTTTGCGCAAGCATTTCGGGTAATGCCGAAAAACCCATCGATTGCCCTTAACTACCTTCAAGCCATTGTAAGAGCAAGGAAATCGAATACACCTATGCCCGCTGACACCCTATCTGAAATAAAGAAATGTCGAGAAACATTAGAAAGTGCAACCCTGTCAGACGAAAAACAATCTCGCTATGACAATGTAAAAAATATTTTAAAAGGCGAGTAAAGGCTTCATTAAGATTACGCCACTTCGTCTCTTGTTAGGTAAAAACTAGCTTGAATACACAACTACCGTTTCGTGAAATAGTTTATCTTTGTACTCTTGTTCATGACTAAAGGTCATACCGAGCTTTTTCATTATATTGATAGACGCGTTGTTTTGGGGGTTGGCAATGGCAGAAAACTTCTCTATCCCAATATCGTAAAGCGCTTCTTTTACTGCTTTAGCCGCTTCAGTGGCGTAACCTTTTCCCCATGTATGACGCTTAAAACGCCACCCTAACTCCATGTTGTCACTTTCGGGGTGTTGAGTAAAAAAACCAAAAGGACGAACTAGAATCCACCCAATACTTTCTTTTTCGGCTAACGTTTCAACACGCCATAGTCCCCACCCTAAGGCAGGATTAGAATAGGCTTGAAAACGGGGAACGAAAATATCTCGTATTTCTTCTTTTGAAGACTTTTTGCCACCGTTGATATATTTCATGACGAGCTCGTCTTGATCCAGCTCCCATAAAAAATCAGCGTCTTTTTCGGTGACGTAGTGATAGGAAAGACGCGCACTGTCCATGATATGCATAAACTTCCTTTATAGTTATTATTTTAATTATACTAACACCGCTGAATATAGCTTATTTTTACAACAAACCAAACAAATTCCCCATTTTTTTGTTCGTCTTCATTACCCACTATCGAACAGCGCACTTGGCCTAACCACCTAGCATTGCAAGGTGCTTAGTGGCACCGGTTTTCCCTTCGTGCAAGTAATGTGTTTCGTGTTTTTGCCCCAGTACATTCTGCAGAAAAGTAACAACGTCATCTACATTGCCCTTTGCCAACAAATGTCTCATATCTATGCCGTTTTCGCTAAACAGGCACAGGTGTAATTTGCCCGGCGCTGAAACGCGAAGGCGATTACACGTTTTACAGAAATCCTTACTGTAAGGCATGATCAAACCAATTTTACCTGCGTAGTCAGGGTGATAAAACTCCTGCGCCGGGCCTGCATCTTTTCTACGCAACAACGGCTGCCACCCCATTTCTAGCAAGGTACTTTTTAGTGGAGACCCACTTTGGTGCTGTTGATTGAAAAATTGATTTAAATCACCGGTTTCCATTAACTCGATAAAGCGAAGGGTTACAGGCATATCTTTAAGCCAAGCGAGAAACCGATGTAGACGACTGTCAGAAAAGTCGTTTAGCAATACAGAATTCACCTTTACATCAAGACCTGCATCAATGGCTGAATCTAAACCGCGCAGTACAGCTTTAAGTTTATCTTGCCCAGTTATTGCAGCGAACTGGCGTGGATCTAAACTATCAATACTGACATTCACCTGGTGGAGTCCTGCGTCTTTCCATTGATGAGCTAATTTTTCCATTCGTGCGCCATGAGTGGTCATAGCAACACGTTTTATGCCAGGGGTGTTACTTGTTAAGTGCAGAATATCGAGGAAGTCTCTTCGCAGCGTAGGCTCACCGCCGGTTAAACGCACTTTAGACGTGCCTAATTTGGCAAAAGCGTTAAGCAGAGTATCTATTTCATTGAGCGACATAAACTGGTCGCTTGATGGGCCTTCATACCCATCAGGCAAACAATACTGGCACCGAAAGTTGCACGCTTCGGTCACTGACAAACGCAAATAGTGAAACTGTCTACCGAAACTATCTTCTAACAAACTAACTCCTTAACTTTTATGCGCGCAGCTTTTACCTTGTGCACGTCGTTGCCATCGCTTGAAGGCCGATAAATTATACGGTTCTAACAAGGTAACTAAATTAAACTACCTGTTAGTGTACGCGCCGTAAAACGAAAATTAAACACATTCATCGCTATAAATAAGACCATTTTAATCTCTAGCCTATTTCAAAACGTACACTAAAGACGAGAAATCAAGCTACTATAACTAACTGCACTATATTTAAAGGCTCGATAATTAAGTACCCTAAATTATTGCCGTAGGGTCAAACATTCTACACAGCGTTCTAATCCAATACGCTATCTATGTAACGACTACTCATTGAATTACTATGAATCTAACAATAAAGCACACTTTAAAATGAGAAAAAACCGTTTTCCCACTAATCTCGACGAACCTGTTAAATGGCACGTCCTCTCACAACTTTGGCCCTACTTACTTGAATTTAAACAACGGGTTTTTCTAGCGCTCTTGTGCTTGGTTGCAGCTAAGCTAGCCAGTATCGGCCTGCCCTATGTACTTAAATACACGGTGGATAGTTTAAATGGCGACGTTACCACATTGGCCCTTGCCGTCCCCGTTAGCCTTATCGTTGCCTACGGCACCTTACGGTTACTCAACGTTTTATTAGGCGAAGTACGCGACACCCTATTTGGCCGGGTTACGGAGCGTGCCATGCGCCGGCTTGGCTTGAAAGTATTCAAGCACTTGCATAACCTAGATTTGGGCTTTCACTTAAACCGGCGAACTGGAGGTCTTTCTCGTGATATAGAAAGAGGAACTAATGGGGTTAGCTTCCTTATGCGGTTTATGGTGTTCAATATCGTGCCTACCCTTCTAGAAATTGCACTGGTTGTAGGGCTGCTTCTATTCCAATTCGGTGTGTCATTTGCGCTCATTATCGTATGCAGTGTCATTGCTTACATTGGCTTTTCCATGAAAGCCACCGACTGGCGAACCCGGTTTGTTACTCAAATGAATGAAGCCGACTCAACCACCAACTCACGGGCAGTCGACAGCCTGCTTAACTTTGAAACCGTTAAGTATTTTAACAACGAGCGTTTTGAAGCTAACCGCTACGACACCGACCTCGCTAAATGGGAAAAGGCGCGAAGAAAAAATCGTTTATCGTTGTTTGCGCTTAACGGCGGCCAAGCGGCGATCATAGCAATAGCCATGACGTCTATGATGGCAAACGCCGCCTTTGGCGTAATGGACGGCGAAATGACGATAGGCGATTTCGTGCTAATAAACGCATTTACTATGCAAATATTTATGCCGCTGAATTTCTTAGGGTTTGTGTATCGAGAAATTCGCGGAAGCCTTGCTAATATCGATAAGTTATTTGACCTACTCGCTCAAACACCTGCAATTAGCGACGATGAAAATGCTATCGAGTTAAAGTGCGCCAACCCCGCACTGCGTTTTAACGATGTACATTTTGCTTACACCGAAAACCGCCCAATACTGAAAGGATTGAGTTTTGATGTGCCGCCAGGTGCCAAAGTAGCCGTGGTAGGAGAAAGCGGCGCAGGCAAATCAACGTTGATGAAACTTCTGTTCCGATTTTATGAGCCTAATAAAGGTAAGATAACTATCGACGGCAAAGATATCACATCGCTAACCCAACAAAGCCTGCGCGGCCACATAGGTATAGTGCCCCAAGACACGGTGCTGTTTAACACCACCTTGCTTGAAAATATTCGTTATGGGAACCCAGACGCTACCGATGATGATATAAACAGTGTGCTAAAACTCGCCCACCTGCAGGCCTTCGTAGAAAGTTTACCTGAAAAGTTAGACACAACCGTTGGTGAGCGCGGGCTAAAATTATCGGGAGGTGAAAAACAGCGGGTAGCGATTGCTCGCGCATTGCTTAAAGGCGCACCTATTATGATTTTTGATGAAGCCACAAGCTCACTCGATAGTACCTCAGAACAAGCCATCCTTTCTGCGCTGCGTGACGCTGCGAAGGGCCACACAAGCTTAGTCATAGCTCATAGACTATCAACCATTGTGGATGCCGATAAAATATTAGTACTAAAAAACGGTACAATAGTAGAGGAAGGGACACACACTTCCTTACTGGAACGACAAGGTGAATACGCGACGCTATGGCAAACTCAACAGCGCGATAGTGAAGACAAAGTCAATGAAAGAACAACGTAGTAGAGGCCAACAGTAGATGGACCCAGCGCTTATAAAAGCAGCCGTTAACCAAGTTATGCCTTTCGGAAAATATGCAGGCAGACGTTTATTTCACTTACCTGAGCCATACTTGGTGTGGTTTCACAAACAAGGTTTTCCAAACAATAAACTTGGCGAGCAGCTCGCTTTAATGTACGAAATAAAGCTGAACGGATTAGAGTCGGTTGTAGCGCCACTGTTAGATGATGATTAAAAACCGTCCTGATAACAAAAAAGCATCAAACACTCTATGTACAAACACCGTTAACTTAAAGAAGAGTTATGTTTGCAAGACCAAGAAAACAGCGTCGAAGTGAAGTAAACGAACGTATCAAGAACATTCACAGCGCCATTGCTGACAAGCTGTTGTCACACCCTGAGCTTTTTGACCTGGCTGAACAAACCTTGGAGCAGCGCTATCAAAGTAAAATGATGCGTTACGGCAGCTACCTATTGTGGAAAGGGATTCTTGAAGCTCGCGATGAGCCTGCCGTATTTAAAACGCTATTATTGGCTGACGACGAACGAACCGCCAATTTAAGAAGGGAAACTATCTTCACCGGTATTTTAAGTGAAGAAGAAAGAAGTCACGTAATGAAGAACTAGCTCAGTATATTACTGGTGCTCCGCTATATGTAGGCTTAAACGCCATACAGCTTTGCTATTCTTAAACGAAGCGGCACCGCATTGGTGCCGCTTTTTACCATGTCTTATACACTGATATTCGTGCTATGCGTTGCGCAAATGATCAGCAACCAAGAATGCCATTTCAAGCACCTGATCAGCATTTAAGCGCGGGTCACATTGTGTTTTGTACGCTTGCGCTAAATCGTCGTCACTGATTTGATATGCGCCACCGGTACATTCTGTAACGTGTTGACCGGTCATTTCAAGGTGAATACCACCGGCATGCGTGCCTTCCGCTTTATGAGCTTGGAAGAACTGTTTTATTTCGCGCAGAATCGAATCGAAGTTACGCGTTTTATAGCCGCTAGAAGCCGAGAAGGTATTACCGTGCATTGGATCAGAGCTCCATACCACATGGCGTCCTTCCGCTTTCACTTTGCGCAATAAGCGCGGCAGGTTGTCTGCCAAGTTATCAGCCCCCATACGCGTGATAAGCGTTAAGCGACCTGGGTCGTTTAATGGGTTTAGCGCATCAATCAAACGAATCAGTTCGTCTTCTTGCATGCTAGGACCCACTTTCACGCCAATAGGGTTATGGATCCCACGGAAAAACTCAACGTGTGCATGGTCTAGTTGACGGGTACGTTCACCAATCCACACCATGTGCGCCGAGCAGTCGTAAGGCTTTCCCGTTAGCGTGTCTACACGCGTTAACGCTTGCTCGTAGTTAAGCAGCAAAGCTTCATGCGATGTAAATAGCGATGTTTCATGTAACGTCGAGCTTGTCTGCGCATTAATGCCAATCACATCCATAAACTCAAGGGTATCTTGAATGCGATTGGCCATATCTGAATAGCGATCTTTAAGCGGATTGTTTTCTACAAACGCCATGTTCCAGCGGTTCACTTCGTGAAGGTCTGCCAAACCGCCCTGCGCAAACGCACGCAGCAAGTTCAAGGTAGATGCGCTGCGGTGGTACGCTTCTAACAAACGCTCGGGGTCTGGACGGCGAGCCGCTTCGGTGAACTCAAAGTTATTAATGATATCGCCCCGGTAGCTTGGCAACTTAACGCCATCACGGGTTTCAAAATCCGATGAGCGAGGTTTGGCATATTGACCCGCCATACGCGCAACTTTAGTAACCGGACAGCGGCCTGCAAACGTAAGCACAATCGCCATTTGCAGAATTACTTTGAAGGTATCGCGAATTTTTGGTGCGTTAAACTCGTCAAACGACTCGGCGCAATCACCGCCTTGCAAAAGAAACCCTTTACCTAAGCTGACTTCACCAAGCTGACGTCTAAGCTCACGGGCTTCGGCAGCGAATACCAGCGGAGGATATGAACTGAGTGTTTGCTCTACTTCTTTTAAACGTACTTTGTCTTCGTACTCTGGTTGTTGAAGAATAGGTTTATTTCTCCAACTGTCTACTTGCCAATTACTCAACGGTGTTCTCCTGATTAAAATAACGTAGGGCAAACGTTTTACTAAAAAAGGTTTATCTGTATAAAAATAGACTGTAACGCACTGAACTAAAAGTTCTACAGCGCGCTTTATTCTTCAGCCTAATGAAAAAATGGAGCTAAATAAATGCTGACAGCACTTTATCACATTTACTAAAGGGAAATAGGTGCGCAAACTTGAATTTCTAGAAAATTATCGTGCTTGCTTATAGCAAAATGACATTCAAAGACTTTTTCCAGATTTTTTTGTGTGGCTACCGTTCTCGGCTCACCTGCAGCGAACACCTCACCTTTGCGCATAATCCATAAGCTATCGCTATAATTAGCACTCAATGCGATATCATGGGATGTCATTAATATTGTGTTTCCTTTAACGCACAGTGCTTTTACAAGGCTAGCAAGTGCGTACTGGTGTCGAATATCAAGCCCTTGTAAGGGCTCATCTAGCAGTACTATTCCCTCACCGCGCTCTAGCTGCGGCCAAATTTGTAGTAATGCACGACAAATCTCTACGCGCTGACGCTCGCCCCCAGATAGCCGGGTGAGTATCTTATCGAGAAACCCTGATACCTCTAGCGCTTTCTCTAAAAGCGCAGGAACGAATGGGCGTTGCTGAATAACAGTATAAAAGCTCAAATACTCTTTTACCGTTAAATGAAAGCTGCTTTCACTGTGCTGTGCCAATACCGTGCGCACACTAGAAAGGCTCGCTAGCGTCCAATGGCTCATTGGCTTGTTGTAAAGGGAAACCTCACCAGCATCGGGGTTGATTAAACCTGCCAGTGTAAGTAGAAGCGTAGACTTACCCGCCCCGTTAGGACCTATAATATGAATGCATTCGCCTTTACGGGCTTCAAGCTTCTTGACGAAAAGACGTGCAGCCACATTTACATTGGTAACACTTAACACGTGTTCACATCGTTCTTCGGTGCTATTTTTCAACCCATTTTCTGAAAGGTAACTAAAACCACTAGCATTAGGGCCATTAGCTTCACTAGCGTTATCGTCGTAAGCGCTGACTTGCGCGCTGTTTCGATCATGTTGGCCTTTGGGCAGCAGGTTTTTTGATGGCGTATTTCGTGTAGTCATCCTCTCACCCTTTAATTTGACCTTTTGCCAACGCCCAAATGAGTAAAGGGCCGCCCAGTGACGCAGTTACCATCGACACTGGTAAGGTTATCGCCCGTGTCATTTCAGAGCTAAATGCAACCAGCATAAGAAGACTTGCGCCACTTAGTGCACTAAGTGGAAGGAGGTAACGATTATTGTGCCCTATAACTAAGCGCAGAATATGAGGTATTAGTAAGCCAACAAACGCTATCGAACCTGCCATTGAAACAGCACTGCCCACTGCAATAGCGCACGCTATTAGGGCGCGCTCGGTAAGCTTTGCTACATCTACGCCACTGCTTTTCGCCGCAAGCTCACCTGCGTAGAGTTTATTAAGGTCGCCCGCGAAATAAAGCTGTAGCCCAACGGAAACAACAATTAACGGACCGCCTACGCAGAGTATTAGCCAATTAGTTTGATACAAACTGCCCATCAGCCAAAAGGTCAAATTGCGCAGCGCATTCGCATCGCTAAACATGTAGAGCCAGGCAATAATAGCGCCGCTTAAGGTAGATATAGCGATACCAGCCAGAATAATTGCTGTGGAAGACCCTAGTAGTTTTCTGGCTAACCGATAGATGATAAAGGTAGTAAACAGCGCACCAACAAAACACCCCAAAGGTAAAAGGTAGTGTAGGTAGGGTGCTGCCCACGCGGGTGTTAACAACAGCAAAAGTGCCGCGACTAAACTGGCGCCGCTTGTGATACCAATGATGCCTGGATCGGCAAGAGGGTTTCGAAGCACGACTTGTAGCGTGGCGCCACTTACTGAAAGCGCCGCCCCAACTAAGCCCGCAGTTAAGATAAGCGGTATTTGCAGCTGTATGATGATATGACGTTTAAGTTCAACAGTAGTATCAGACAAGCCCGGCACGCCAATAATACCCGCTACACTAATCACGAGGGCAATAAGTACCGTGCTAAGTACTAATGTGACGGCGGTGCGTCTATTCAACGTATTTCCCGCCCGTTAAGATTGCGTTTGTTTTAAATGGGCAATTAACCCGTCTGACGCTTCTTCAATAAGATCTAGCACCAATTCAAAGCCCCTTTTCCCGCCGTAATAAGGGTCAGGCACTTCTTGCTCTTCTACGTCGGCAAAGTCTAGGAATAGTTTTATTTTATGGTGATACTGGCTTGGCGACATACCGTGTAAATTGGAAAGATTGCTGTTGTCCATCGCTAAAATATAGTCGAATCGTTCGAAATCGCTTTCGTCCACGCGGCGGCATTTTAAACCTTTAAAGCTGTAGCGCCGCTCAACACCCGCAGCTTGAGAGCGTTTATCTGCTGGCTTACCGATATGATATCCGTGGGTCCCCGCTGAGTCGATGTAAATATTTAAACCCGACTCGGCAGCTTTTTGTCTAAACACCGCTTCAGCTGAGGGTGAACGGCATATATTCCCTAAGCATACGAATAACACCGATGTAGTTTGTTTCATTCAATGTCCTATTTTAACGCAGTGACGGGGCGCGACTAAACTTTATGGTTAGTTTCACGTATGATACGCCGTCAGAAAAATTGTGGAGTTAGTATGACCGCACATGTACTTATGTTAAGTAGTTCTCGTCAAGGTGACGAGGCCTATCTAGAACACGCTAGAGCGCTTATTTTTGCACACTTAGGCGACGTACGCGACCTTCTATTTGTTCCTTATGCCGCTGTAACACAATCTTACGATGAATATGTAGATGCTGTGTCAAAAGCGCTGCCAGAATGCAATGTTACTGGGTTGCACACAGTAGAAGACCCTGCCACGGCTGTTAATAATGCGAAGAAAAACGGCCAGGCCATTGTGGTGGGTGGGGGCAATACCTTTCATCTGTTGTCGACGCTTTATGCCAACGCTCTGATAGTGCCGTTAAAGCACGCCATAGCAGACTGCACGCCTTATATTGGTTGGAGCGCAGGCTCTAATATTTGTGGCCAATCAATTAGAACCACCAACGATATGCCGATTATCGAACCACCGAGTTTTGATGCACTGGATATTGTGCCGTTTCAATTAAACCCTCACTACACTGATTATCAACCTCCGGGCCACAACGGTGAAACTCGCGATCAGCGCTTAGCTGAATTTACCACGCTAAACCCAACGACCCCGGTTGTTGCCATTCGCGAAGGGACAGCGTTACGTCTTACCGACAACCAACTTACCTTAGTTGGCGAAAAAGACGGCTTTGTCTTTGTTGGCAAAGAGAAAAAGCCTATTCACGCGGGCGATGACTTAACCAAGCTGCTCAATAGCGCTGAGTAAAGTACCGGCTTCAATGCCAGTTTGATAGGGGATTTCCGCCAATAGCGGTTCAGGTAACATGGCTTTAAGTGAACGCAAGTTTTCTTGGTATCGTGTCATGTTGCCTGTGATATCGTTTGCTACCCAGCCTTTAATGATTAAGCCGTCGGCACGAATGGCCTCGGCAGTCAAAAGCGCGTGGTTCAAACACCCTAAACGCATACCTACCACCATTATCACGTCCATTTTTAGCGCTTTTACTACATCAGAAAGGTAATGCGTTGGCGTGTTATCGCTTCCTATTGTAAGTGGCAATCGCCAGCCTCCTGCGCCTTCCATCAGAAGAATGTCAGGCCGGTATGCTGCCAATGCATTAAGCCCTTCAGCTATCTTTTCATGGGTTAAAGCAACCCCTTCTTCATGGGCTGCGATATGCGGTGCAATAGGCGGTGTTAACGCAATAGGGTTTATTTCATTAATTGGAAGTGTCTGTCCATTAGCGCATGCACTCGCCTGTTGAATATTGAGCGCGTCTTCATTTACCCACTCGCCATTCACCAACTCGCAGCCTGCGGCAATGGGCTTGTACCCTATGGCGGTAAGCGACGCGTTATTTGCAGCGCGAAGTAATTGACAGGTAACGTAGGTTTTCCCCACTTCAGTGTCTGTCCCGGTAACGAAATATTGCTTCATCGTTTTTCCAATCTGAAATGACTAACGCGGTAGGTAAGCGGTAACTTACTGCCTACCCCAGTAATATTACTATAGGCCATGGCCAGTTTCTTAATGTCTCGGCGAGTTAACGGGGGCTGCTTTTGCCCGGTTTCACCCGCGCCTACGCCTTTTACCGAATGCAGTAAAGCCATTATGTCGCTATGACTATCGATATAATCCTTGGTAATTACCCGCTGCAAATCAAGGCCTGACTGCTTGAACCCGTTTAACCAATGGGATGTTGTTGGCATAAAGGTGTCTGCTTGCGAGAGTTGCGCCACTTTACGCGCGGTTCTCAGTTCATTAAACGAGCCAGCCACCATAATGGCAAGGTCAGCAACACCGCCTCTTTTAAGCACCCGCGCTATCTCGTTGGCTACAAGATGTGTATCGCTCACCCACTGAAGCGCCATAGACGAAAACACCGTTGAAAACGCACTATCAACAAACGGTAAATCAACGGCACTCCCCTGAACAAAAATGGGGTCAGAGTACATTTTTCGAGCCTGCGCTAACATGCCTTTGGCGATGTCTACACCGGTTGCCGTTGCACCTTTTTTCACCAACGCTTGTGTATGAATGCCCGTCCCACAGCCTATATCGAGGGCCTCGCCCTGCAAGGCCTTTGGCAAGTTTGCTAACGCTTGCTCGGCAATAACACGCTGAATAGATGCAATACTGTTGTACTTGTCTGCTGCTTTTGAGAAGCGATGTGCAACGTTCTGCTCATTAATTGCGGGAGTAGTACTAGCCTCTTCGGCTTTGAAAGTGCCTTTAGCGTTAACAGAACCCTCAGCTTGAACTGCAACGCCAGCGTCGGAAGTCCTGTCAGCTACAAAAGCGCCTTCATTATTTAAATGTACTCCTGCTGTAGTACTTAATGCTTTACTTTCAGGTGCTTTGAATGGCTCTGCCAACACAGGCGATTTTTCAGCGGGAATTGCTGGCATCATTACATCTCGCTCTTGTTGACGGAATCTGGGTCGCTTACGGCACTCACTGCGCTTTCCTCTGTTCTCTTTGCAGCTAGCCCACTTAACGCCAGACTATTCAGTGAAAGTTCAAAGGCATCAAGCAATACATTAATATCTTGGGTCGTGTGATTGGCCGTTAAGGTAATCCGCAGTCTGTCTTGGTTTTTCGGTACGGTAGGCTGCCTGATAGCCGTCGCCCAAATACCCCGTTGTTTTAACCCTTCACTTAGCGCAACTGCGCGTTGTGAGCTGCCTACCATGATTGGCTGAATTGCGCTTTGCGACGAGCCCAAAGCAATTTCACTTGATGAGGCGTTTTTCGCGCCTACTTTAAGTGTCTGTCCAAAACGTTTGTGGAACGATTCTCTGAAGTAGGCAATATTATTATTTAGCGTCTGGCGACGAGCGGTATCGCTGGCAATATGAGTGAGTGAATATAAGGTTGCCACAGCTTGTGCTGGCGGCATTGCAGTGGAATACACATAGTGCTTGGAAAAGTTTACCAGATAATCAATCAAGGTTTGGCTTCCCGCAATAAATGCACCAGCCGTACCCACCGCTTTACCGAATGTTCCCATAACGACAGGAACCTGTTGTTGGCTTAAGTTAAGTGCTTCCACAGTACCAAAACCGTTATCGCCCAATACACCCATACCGTGTGCATCATCTAGCATAAACCACGCGTTATATTTAGCGGCGATTTCAGCCATGTCTTTGCAAGGCGCAACGTCACCGTCCATGCTAAACACACCTTCGCTAGCGATAAGAATATCTTGCTGAGTTGATAAGATATTGGCACTCGCAGCAGAATCAGCCCCTTCGTTCTTACTCTCAATGGGGCCTGGTTTATGGCAAACTGTCGATAGCACACTCTCTAAATGACTAAGATCATTATGCTTAAAACGGCGAAGCTTAGCCCTTTCAGATACACACTGCGCCCCTTCTAAAAACGACGCATGCATTAGCTTATCAGCAACGATATGCCCATTTATTACGGCCTTAGGTGAAGGTGAGAGGTGTGGAAAAAGTGCCATACACAAAGCTTGGTTTGCTGCAAATCCAGAGTTGAACAACAACGCCGCTTCCCGCTTCAAACCATCGGCAATATAAGCTTCGAGCGCTAAATGGGCCTGCGTATGCCCCGTAACTAGAGGCGAGGCACCGCTTCCGCCGCCAAACTGCGCCAAGCCCTCAACCCAACTTTGCAATACGCCTTCGTGCTGGCGCATGCCCAAGTAGTCGTTGCTGGAAAAATTCAGGTAGTGCTCATTGTTAATACAAATGATGCTGTCTTTTTCGTATTGCTGGCAATGGCGCTGGCGCAGCAAGCCTTGTTGGGCCCGCGCGCTCAGTGAATCTTCTAACCAATTAAAAGCCATTAAGCCTCCGTAGCGTGTTGTTGCTTTGCCGCTACCTTAGGCTTGGTTGCATCAATAAACAAGTCGTTACTGCCTTCGGCCTGCTCTTGCTGTTGAGCAATTTCTTCCTCAAGCACTTGCTGGTGCGCTTCATCAGAATAATCGCGGGTGCGCTCTGTGTTGATACCAAGTTTTTTAAACAGCATTACATCTTCATGAGTGTCGGGGTTAGAGGTGGTTAACAGCTTACAACCATAGAAAATCGAGTTTGCCCCCGCCATAAAACACATTGCCTGCATTTGCTCATTCATCGCCTCGCGCCCTGCTGATAATCGAACATGGGACTTAGGCATCATTATGCGGGCAACCGCAATCGTGCGAATAAACTCAAAATAATCGAGGTCTTCAACGCTGTCTAACGGTGTCCCTTTTACCTTTACCAGCATATTAATGGGTACGCTTTGTGGCTGCTCGGGAAGGTTTGCTAGCTGTACTAACATACTGGCGCGATCACTGACCGTTTCCCCCATACCCACAATGCCCCCTGAACATACATTCATGCCAGCGGCGCGCACGTTTTCTAAGGTATTTAAGCGGTCTTCATAGGTGCGGGTTGTGATAATGTCGCCATAGTATTCAGGCGAGGTATCAAGGTTATGATTATAATAATCAAGCCCTGCCTGCTTTAGTGCCACGGCTTGATCTCGGGTTAACATACCTAGCGTCATACAGGTTTCTAGGCCTAAGCTTTTCACCTCTTCCACCATTTTTAAAATATAAGGCATGTCTCTATCGCGAGGGTTTCGCCACGCCGCGCCCATGCAAAAGCGGGTTGAGCCAACTTGCTTTGCTTCTTTTGCGCGCTGAATAACTTTTTCAATTTCCAGCAAGCGCTCTTTTTCAAGGCCCGTATCGTAACGCGCACTTTGCGGGCAATATTTACAGTCTTCTGGGCATGCGCCTGTCTTAATCGATAAAAGCGTACTTACCTGAACTTCATTCGGGTTAAAATGTTGTCTATGCACCACTTGGGCATTAAACAGCAAGTCATTAAATGGCATAGCAAACAAAGCCTCTACTTCGGCTTTGCTCCAATCGTTTCGAATAGTTGTCGTTTGCGCTGTAGGCGCATAAGCCAGTGTCATTGACTGTCCTTTACTAATGATTATTGCTGGCTTAGTCTATGCCCCAATATCGAGTTGTCAACTCTGACCAATTGCAAACCTTTACCAGTGGTTATTTTGTGAACAATATAGAATTTGATAAACAACACATTTGGCACCCTTACACCAGTGCAGTTAACCCCCTTCCCTGCTATGAAGTAGTTGGTGCAGAAGGCGTTGAACTTACTTTAGCGAGCTCTGAAGTACTGATTGACGGCATGTCTAGCTGGTGGGCGGCTATTCACGGTTACAATCACCCCGTATTAAACAACGCGGCGCATAAACAAATAGAGGCGTTTTCTCACGTTATGTTCGGCGGCATTACCCACCAGCCGGCAGTAGATCTCTGTAAAACCTTACTTAACATGGTGCCAGCTGGCCTAGAGCGCGTATTCTTAGCCGACTCGGGCTCAGTGTCGGTAGAAGTTGCCATTAAAATGGCTATTCAGTATTGGGCATGCCAAGGGCGACCTGAAAAATCGCGCATTGTATCGCCGCGCAATGGCTATCACGGCGATACCTTTGCCGCCATGAGCGTTTGCGACCCCGTGAATGGCATGCACAGCTTGTTTGAAGGCGTGTTGAGTAAACAAATATTTGCGCCTGCCCCACAAACGCGTTTCGGGCAAACCTTTAGCGAAGATGACATTTTGCCTTTAGAGGAAATTTTTGAAAAGCATCATCACACCATGACAGCCTTGATACTAGAACCTGTTGTGCAAGGTGCAGGCGGCATGCGTATTTACCACCCTGAGTATTTAAAGCGCTGTAGGCAGCTTTGCGATACGTATGATGTACTGTTAATTTGTGATGAAATTGCTACCGGCTTCGGCCGTACCGGCAAGCTCTTCGCTTGTGAGCATGCCGGTATCTCGCCGGATATTTTGTGTTTAGGTAAAGCGATTACCGGCGGGTATATGACGTTAGCCGCGACCTTGTGCACAGAAGATGTTGCGTTAGGCGTTTGCCAAGGCGAGCCCGGCGTATTTATGCACGGCCCTACGTATATGGGTAACCCACTAGCCTGTGCAGTAGCCAATGCTAGTCTTTCACTTATTAATGAAAACCATTGGCAGCAACAAATTCCCGCTATTGAGAAACAATTACAAACCGAGTTGGAAAAATGTGCAGACTTGCCGCGAGTTGCTGATGTAAGAGTATTGGGTGCCATTGGCGTTGTTGAAACGGTAAATCCCGTTAACGTTGCCGAAATTCAACGTCACTTCGTGAAGCAGGGTGTTTGGATAAGGCCGTTTGGTAAATTGGTATACATTATGCCTCCCTATGTTATATCCGCGGAGCAGTTAAGCAAGTTAACGCATGCTATCTACACTGCCTTGAAATAGTGAAACAGTTTGCTAGGCTAGGCACGTGCTTATCGTGGCTAAGAGGCGGCTCTGGTAGCACTTGTTTTTATATTAGGCGAAACGAGTGGGTTAATTTAAATAACATAGCGAGTTTTTAATGGTAGTACGTGTTCTTGATAAGGTAGTTTTTGCAGTTTTATTTATTATTACGCTGCAGGTGCCTATATTAGCAGACCACTACCGCCAGTACTTAAACGGTTATTACGACGCATTGAGAGACGAAGTTGCAAGCTCTTCTGAGCTTGCAAAGCAGCATGGCTTCTCTTCAGTAGAAGCTATGCTTGATAGCCTTCAGAAAAACAGCGAACCCGTAGTGCGTGAAAACGCCTCAATGAAAGCCTCGCGCTTTGCGCAAATCACCACCCTTGAACAGGGCATGAGAAAGTTAGAACACGGTCACTACTTTGAACAGCTTGTGTTTATGGCCTCGCCCTCTCAGTATGGCACTCTTAACCGCGTTTTAGATAACTTTAGACCCTCGGTACCGTTAACCCCTTCATCTATTGTGTTTAGCTTGGTCACTGCTATTTTCTTAAATTTATTGATTTGGACACCGCACTTTTGCTATTGCCAAGTTAAGAAAGTTAAAAACAAGCCAAAACGTTACGCTTATAAATAAGCCTATACCACTTACTCAAGCTACGTTTAACTATCTCCCCCCAAGCGCTTAAAAACGTGCGTTCTAGTATCACTTTTTTACCTACTGGCTTGATATCGCACCTTTACTTTATATAAGCCAATGAGTGAGCGTTGCTACAACTCTGCGCTTGCGGCCTTCCCTCTTTTTTAAAGTCCAATTTCAACGTCACAGCTAACTTCTTATACCCTACGAATAAGCGAAATACCTAAGAGTTGGCACTGTTGCTGCAATACTAAACACAAGAGAAAGATTTGTAAGTGGTTAAGTTTAATTTTTATATAGCGAATTGCTAATTACTTAATCTATAACAAGCACTTACAGAAAAACTGTTATTTAGGAGAAGTTATCATGCCAACAGATGCTCAATTATTAATCGGGAAAGTGTTGCAAATAAAAGACAAAATTACCGCAAAACGCCACTGTATACCGAGTGACCTTAAAGCTGAATGGAATGAACTAGACGCACAGACAGCCTGTTTTGAAAGCGAGGCACTGTATCAAAGCGCAATTAAAGGAAAAGAAATGAATAAGCGCATTGATTATTCAGGCTCTGTAAAAGAATTGTCGCAGCTGGTCACTAAGCTAAAGACGCTTAACAAAAAAGTCAATGTCACACAAATTCAACACTAAGGCTAGCTAGTGACAACCACCTAGCAGCCTTACTGGAAACAAATTATTTTTTATTATTAAGGAGTACTAATGTTCTTACTTTACGCGTGCCATAGCTGGAAAGCCTTAGAAAATCTTCGCGAGCAACCGGAATGTGCTGATACTCAATTGGCTGGCCCTCACTTGCATCAGGGTCGTGCAGATAATAGCAGTGCACATCACAACTCGTGATCGCGACCCAGTGAGGGACCTTCTTTTTATCAAATGCATAGGTACTGATTAAACACAACACTGCGCCGCCAGCTTGCAGTGCTTGGTCAACAATATCTGTATGCCAGTCTGATATCTCAACAGGGATACCCTTTTCCTGCGCTTGCGTTAGGAATTGAGACTCCACTTTTTCGACAATGGCTTTTTTATTTGTATCGCGAACACCGTCAACGAATAACGGTATATTTTGATTAATGATTACTTGAGCAGTGAACCCCTCGCTAACAGCGGCTAACGCCAAACCAATGGGGTGGCAACCGCCATGACCTGCCATCATAAAAATGGTAGTCGCAGTGCGCCACAGCGACAGTTCTTTCTCCTGCGTCATGTTGAAGCGATTATCTAACGCACACATTGCCATCATTAGCGCCGACGGGCCGCAAGTAAAATCAGTGGTTTGCTGATACCAAGGGTAAATATCCGTTTGTGTTGATTTACTCGACGCCAATAGTTTTTGCATACGTATCGCATCGCTGTGATCTTGGTAGTAATCGGTATACATGCCGAACTGGCTAAACCCTAATTTGTTATAAAGAGCAATAGCGCCAGTATTACTCACTGCCACTTCCAGACGCATAAATCGCTTTCCCCGCTGTAGCGCCCGCTCCCCCAAGCCATTTATTAACTTTTCAGCAATGCCCAATCCTCTTGCTTGTGGAAGCACTGCTACAGAGTACAAACGCGTAAGCTGTGTTCCTCTGCGTAGCAGCAATAACCCGTACCCTAAGATGCTGGAAGTAGGCAAACAGCTTCCCCGTTCACCTTCGTTTCGCTTATCATTGGCCTTTTCTTCAGTTGACCGCTGCGCCACGATAAGCTCAGCATGCGGTGCATTAATATAAAATTTAAAGCGACTTTTGCTTAACCTATCGGTCGTGAAGCACGTTTTCTCAATATAGTGTAAGCAGTCGATATCCTGTACCGTGGCTATTCGCAGCGTTATGTCGGCCTGCAAATCACGCAAGTTTGTATTTTCGTGCCCCGCTATAAGCTCATGAGCTGATTGTGTTACCAACACCCCACCCTTACGACTAAACGCATTGTCCTTTTTCGTCTCATTCACCCGCTCAGCCGGTGTACTCATCGCCCTCTTTGCTCCAACCTGTTTGCAAATTCCTGCATAATAAGTTCATACAGCACTTTGCCTAAATATTTATCTTCAACGCCTGCGTCAATGCTGGGGTTATCATTCACTTCAATAACGTAAACGGCATTACCTACCTGTTTTATGTCTACGCCATACAAGCCGTCACCTACTGCTTTCGCTGCTTTTATCGCGGCTTGCAATACAGGTTTAGGCACTTCGAAAGTAGGCATAGTGGTAAAACCGCCAGAAGAAAATCTATCCCCGTGGTGGTTATAAATTTGCCAATGATTGCGCACCATAAAATACTGGCAGGCATAAATAGGCTTTCCACCCAACACGCCTATTCGCCAATCAAACTCTGTAAAAATGTATTCCTGAACCAAAACCAATGCAGACTCAGCCAACATTTGCTTAAGCCGTGTTTTTAACGCGTCTTTAGTTTCTGCCTTATGAACGCCTCGTGAAAACGAGCTTTCCGGTAGCTTTAATACCAAAGGCAAACCAAAGTCAGCAATGAGCTCGTCACATACGTCATCGTTGGCGCTTGCTACAAAGGTTGCTTTTGGTGCCGGTACCTTTTGGTACGCAAAGGCATCTTGTAAATATACTTTGTTACAGCAGCGCAAAATAGATTGCGTGTCATCCATTACTACAATGCCTTCGCGTTCAGCGGCCCGCGCTAGACGATATGTGTGATGATCAATCGCTGTCGTTTCTCGGATAAAAAGTGCATCGTAGTGGCCTAACTCTTCTTGCGATAACCGACTTACCACATCAGCGTGAAACCCTGCTTTTTCAGCGGCTTTTACGAAGTTTTTTATGGCACGTTCATCACTAGGAGGTGTGGTTTCTTCAGGGTTGACAAGAATGGCCATTTCCCAACGGGTTCGTTTACTTGTTTTACCCGTTCTCCACTGAATTTGGGTGTGCGCTTTTAACTGTGTAATGAAGCGGGTCTGTTGCGTTATGCTTAAGTCTTTAAACGCTTTAGCTTGGACGCTTGCAAAACCTTCAATTTGCACTTTACCCGTCGCTTTAGGCGATACTTTGATATCAGTAACCGTCGGAGTTAAAACCAAAGCTGGGTACGGATACTTTTCAAACGCTTGACGAGATAAACGTTTAAAACGCTGATCCTCCACTTCACCAAATAGTACAAACAAGGGGTCGTGGGTAATTTCAGCCGCATCTTGCTGTACCGACAGTGAAAAAACGATCCTATCAATGCTGTTCTCTTCGGCCATGCGCAAATCGTTAATGGTATTTACCGACGGCAGCACAGAGTGATTACGAGCCTGTGCTAAAAGTGAGCAGTAGTAGCCCTCGCTTAAATAGCGAGTGGTGTCGCAAATATTGATGACACGGATTTTCGGTTCGTTTAGCTTTGGAAACTCAGCAAGGTAATCTTGGAAAGTCAGCACGGTTAAAGCGGTGTTACCAAAAGGCGTAACATCATCGGTAACAATCAATGTATTGTGCATTTATATCGCTTCTAAATAGAGTGGGGTTAGTTACAATTAGATGTGTATTTGTTCAATTAACATACACCGTTTACGTGGCGCTGAGTTTACGCTTAACTTCTGTTTTGCATAGCATATTCAGGACGGCTTTTTTTCGTCGTTAAGACAACAAAAATTGATGTACAATTAAATCTATTGATAAGGCTTTTGTTTATTAATTTTGCCTATACATAAAGGTAGGCAAGAAGACACAAATGGTTTGAGGAGTACGTATGTTATTAGCCAGCCTGGCTATTTTGATCGGATTACCGGTTCTACTTTGGAGTGCAGGAAAATTTGTAGGTGGTGCCGCATCTGTTGCTAACCATTTCGGCGTTTCTCCCCTTTTAATCGGTATGCTCATTATTGGTTTTGGTACGTCTGCCCCTGAAATCATTGTTTCAATTTTTGCTGCCATTCAAGGTAATTCAGGTATTGCCTTAGGTAATGCCTATGGTTCGAATATTGCCAATATTCTCCTAATACTCGGCTTAACTGCCGTTATAAGTCCTATTGCGGTGAAATCAGAGATTATTAAAAAAGAACTGCCCGTATTGTTAGGCATTACGTTTTTCGCCGTATGGCAAGTGTGGGATTTACAGGTTTCTAAAGATGATGCATTTTCTCTTTTAGGCCTGTTCGTTTTGTTGCTGTCGTGGAGCATTTACCACGGCATGAAGGGTGGTAAAGATGCGCTCGCCGACGAGTACGATGAAGAAATTAACAGCAATGAAGGTACGGTCAAGACACACGTAATGTGGTTAATAGCAGGCTTACTTTTGCTTGTGGCCAGTTCTCGTATGCTGGTATGGGGTGCAGTTGAAGTCGCCACCTTTTTCGGCGTAAGTGACACCATTATCGGGCTTACCGTTATTGCTATCGGTACCTCGCTACCAGAACTAGCGTCTTCCCTCATGGCAGTTAAAAAAGGCGAACACGATTTAGCCATCGGTAATGTTATCGGCTCTAATATGTTTAATACTCTTACCGTTGTAGGTATTGCAGGTACTATTCAGCCTATGACAGTGGGCGCGGAATTTCTTTATCGCGACGCTATGGTGATGTTTGCATCAACGGTGGCGCTGTTTATTTTCTGTATCGGAATTAAACGCCAAGGCCGCTTGAATCGCTTTGAAGGGGGCGCATTTGTGCTCGCTTATGTTGCCTATACCTACTGGCTAGTGCAGGCCGCGTTCATTTAGGCGTATTCGTTTTATCAAAGACACGTATTAGCCCAGTATTTAAGAAATGCCTGTCGAGGCTTGCCTTACCCGCCAAGCCTCGATTATCAAACTCCCCCCCTCGAATGCTTTACACAGTTTGAAGCTATAGCCCTAATGTTGTGGCCAAGGTAATTAAACTTATCGCGGCAATAGCAAACAAGATAATGAGATTAGCGCCAAAGCTATCAGTACGTCGGCGGTTTCTTCTTGCGCGCATGACAATACTGATTAAGCTAACTATTAAGCATACCTGCAACATAATGGTCATGGCCGACAAATGGCTTTGAGACCAAGATGCATCCCCCTCAATTCCCCAGTACTGCTGAACGCCGCTAATAAAGTCTGGCCTCGCGTAATGAAACAGTATTAGCACCACAACCATGCCAACCCAACCAAAGATATTAAGGCCCAGCATGACCTTGTAGAAAGGCGTTTTAGAACGCGGCGTTGAACGGCGCTCTGCTAGTTGCTCGTAAGTCATAGCGCGCCTCTCGGTATTGCTACTGTCAGAGGAAGGCGAAGCGCGTTGCGCAGTGCTCTGAGTTTGCTGCTGGCTGTCCACTGACGTGCCCAAATCATTTTTATTTCCCATTTGTCACTCTGTTCTCTGGCATCCCGCATAAGGTTGGGTATACTAGCGTGCTATTGGATTGTATTTCATTGTTTATTATTACATCGCCATAGCAGGTAGCGATCGGTAAATCCTTTCATTCACATAGCTGGCGACATGTAATTCGCTTGAAGCGTTTTTTATAAACTTCAACAAGCGGCTTACCGATTGTAAATACTTATCGGCATAACAATCCAAAACATTGACCATAAAGCAAATTCAAGTGCACATTTTCAATCATAGTTTAATGCACTGTGTGGTCGAACTCGATGTTAAACGAGCGACAACATAAGATCAGTAAGACGGAGAAATTAACATGACGCATGCGCCCGTAGTTGACGTACTTAAAGGTAAGTACGCCGTAGGCGAATCGGTAACCGTAAAGGGTTGGGTAAGAACACGCCGCGACTCTAAAGCGGGGTTATCATTTATTGCACTACACGATGGTAGTTGCTTCGATCCTGTACAAGTTATTGCACTAAATTCTCTGTCAAATTATGCCGATATCCAGCGCCTTACTGCAGGTTGTTCATTATCGGTAACCGGTACAGTAAAAGAATCGCAAGGCCAAGGGCAAGCACTAGAAATTGATGCTACCGAGGTAGACATCGTCGGTTTGGTGGAAAATCCAGACACCTATCCTATGGCAGCAAAGCGCCACAGTATTGAATACCTTCGTGAATACGCACATTTGCGCCCTCGCACTAATGTTATCGGTGCGGTTACACGAGTGCGTAACTGTTTATCACAGGCCATTCACCGCTTTTTCCATGAAAAAGGCTACTACTGGATCTCTACCCCAATTTTAACGGCTAGCGATACAGAAGGCGCGGGTGAAATGTTCCGCGTATCAACACTTGATATGATGAACCTTCCGCTAGACGACAAAGGCAACGTTGATTACTCAGAAGATTTCTTCGGTAAAGAAACCTACCTAACGGTATCGGGTCAGCTTAACGTTGAAACATACTGTACGGCTATGTCTAAGGTTTATACCTTTGGGCCAACGTTCCGCGCTGAAAACTCAAATACGTCTCGCCACCTTGCAGAATTCTGGATGATCGAGCCTGAAGTGGCTTTTGCTGAATTGAAAGATGTCGCGCAGCTTGCTGAAGACATGTTGAAGTATGTGTGTAAAGCGGTGCTAGAAGAGTTACCTGATGATATGGCATTCTTCGCCCAGCGCATTAAGAAAGATGCGGTTGAGCGTTTAGAAAAGCTCGTTAGCTCTGACTTTGTTCGCATGGATTACACTGACGCTATTGAAATTCTTCAAAATTGCGGCAAGAAATTCGAATTCCCTGTTGAATGGGGTATTGATTTGTCTTCTGAGCATGAGCGTTACCTTGCCGAAGAGCATGTTGGTGCACCAATCATCATGCAGAACTATCCGAAGGATATTAAAGCCTTCTACATGCGCATTAACGACGACGGCAAAACCGTTGCAGCAATGGACGTTCTAGCGCCAGGCATCGGCGAAATTATCGGTGGTTCACAGCGTGAAGAACGTTTAGATGTATTCGACGCTCGTCTTGAAGAAATGGGACTATCGAAAGAAGACTACGCATGGTATCGCGACCTACGCCGCTACGGCACTGTGCCTCACTCAGGTTTCGGTCTAGGTTTCGAACGTCTTGTTGCATACGTAACCGGCATGCAAAACGTACGTGACGTGATCCCATTCCCACGTACACCAGGTAACGCTAGCTTCTAAGCAGTGTAGTTGCACTAATGAAATGAAAGCTCGCTACAGTTTGCTGTCGCGAGCTTTTTTATTTCTCTATCGCTTATGTGCTTTAATTCAGAAACTCATACGGTATATAGCCAAAGTAAGTTAGCAAAGATGATGTTTGCATACGAGCTTCAAGACAAAGTAAAAGCACATAACAAGCAAGTAAAGGTGTTTGTGTGTCACCCCGGAGCGTCTAACACCACCCTTAAACGAGAAAGTGCTAGCTTTTTAACCCGTATATCGTGGACCTTTATGGTGAAAATTGGCTTAGCCCAGTCTGCTGAAAAAGGCGCATACCCCGAAGTCATTTGTGCGACGGAAGAAAACCTTAAGCAGCTTGCCTACTATGGACCAACAGGACTGATGAACTTCGGCGGCCCAGTAGGAGAATGTAAGTTAGAGGACTTTGCTGTAGACAAAAAAGTACTAACAAAGCTTTGGGCCGTGTCAGAAGAAGCAACAGAATTTTCATGGCAGCTTTAAATACAACGGCGGCAGGCGTAAAAGCGTATTGGGTGGTGCACCTTGAATTATCAATATCCATTTGGAACTACGGAAGACGTATTGCTTAAACCAATCGCAGCGGAGCGGCACGGCTCAACCGAGTAAACAAAGCCCTCATCGTTATCTGATGTTTTTTCAATTTGCAAAATTTCATAGTCATTTAACTCAATCACACGCGTCCCCGCAGGGTGCGCGCAACGTGAACGTGAGTCTGCTTCATACTCATAGATAAAGCTGGCTAACGCCTGGCGTTGTGTGGCTTTGTAGCTGATACTTTTTTGCTTTGCGTTGGTTAAAATCGTTGTTAAATCTTTTTCTAACTCAGAAACCTCTTCCGTTTCCTTATTAGGTTGTTGTGCTTCGCCTTCATTAAGGTTAACTGTTTCGGCTTCTTCTATAGTTATTAACGCGTTGGCGCTGTCACTGCTAAATTCAGAAAGTAGCCCCACCTGCCCTGCCAATACGCCAAGTTGCAGCGACACGCCCAGTGTCCATACAAAGCGCGCTATGGCGGTGGATAATACATAACGGTAGCCCTGTTGATGCCAAAGCCGCTGCACGCCGAAGGGCTTTAGCAGCAATAAGAAAAACAAGTAAGCAAAAATTAACAGCATGCCGCCAACGAGCGCCATCAACGTGGTAACAAAGAACCAACTGGGCACCATGAGTATAAGCGCGAAATTGTGGCTATAGGGTAAGGCGCTTGCAGAAACGCCAGTTATGCTGTTAACCAGGCCGCTAGCAGAGGCAAGCGCAAAGTTCGCGATAATTGCATAGATGAACAAGATCACCGCTTTACCAGGTAAACTGTTCCATAGCGTCATAAACTTTGGCCAGACTTCGCTGATAATGCCTGCAAGGGCAAAACCAAACATAATCGCTTCAAACAGGCTACTTTCGATAGTCAAAAATAGTTGTAACACAAGCATGCTGGTTGCCAAAAAATAGCAACGCTGGGCGAACGTGATGCTCAGCCAAAAGCGCAAAAAACCAATACGTCTTTTCTGAAGTAAGCGCCTTACCGGCTTCTTTATCTTTTCATACACACTGCGAATCTCGTTAGTTACTTGCATCATTTCATCGTCAATAATTATTGTTATATTTCTAAATACGACTGGCTTTACTTCCCGACGTGCTCGCAATGCGCTATTCTGTTGATTCTAAAAAATCAACAGGTTATATCTATTGGCTGCTTTTTAGCAAACTAAAAGTAGCGCGCAAAACCTTATGGCTGAATCTAATACGTTATCTATAGTTTGTGAGCAATGCCATACCAAGGTGAACATACCTGCCCTAGCGCACAGGCAACGGGCTGTTTGCCCTGTATGTAACCATACGCTCATATCTCACCGCGACGGCGCCAGTGAAAAGCTATTGGCATTGTCATTCAGCGCATTGATTTTTTTACTTCTTTCACTGCCTTTTAATTTCCTTACCTTTAAAGCAAGTGGGCAAAAACATAGTATCGACTTACCTACTGGCATCACAGTACTGATTGAACACGACTACCTATCGCTTGCGATAATAACTAGCCTAGCTACGCTTTTATTGCCCGGCATGGTATTGGCTGGTTTAGTGCTTTTATGTTTAGCTCAATTGCAAGGACGCCGGCCTTTTTATCTTCCTAGATTGTTTACACTGGTAAAAGCGCTTCTACCATGGAGCATGGCCGAAATCTTTCTGGTAGGCACATTAGTCAGTCTCATTAAAATCACAGAGTTAGCCGATGTTTCTATTGGTCTGTCTTTTTATGCCTTTATTGGCTTTTCTGCATTCACCGCTTTATGTATATCCCAATTTGACCCCACGCGCTATGCAATGTGGTTAAGCCAAGGTGCGCCACCACAACCTAAACCCTTAAGCGAAGTACAGGCAAAAGTGAGCATACAGCGCACGTGGGCACTGCTTATTACGGCCTGTATCTTATATATCCCTGCTAACCTACTTCCCATAATGTATACTGAATTTTTTGGTCGAGAAACACCGAATACGATTATCGGTGGTGTTATCTCGCTGTGGGAGTCTGGCTCATACCCAGTGGCAATTATTATTCTCGTGGCTAGTGTTATTGTACCGGTGGCAAAAATCATAATTCTCGCTTGGCTAAACTTTTCTGTTCAAAGAGAAAAAACCACATCCAAGCAATTGCGTATACGTTACTACCGAATTACAGAGGCAATTGGGCGCTGGTCAATGATTGACGTTTTCGTCGTTGCCGTGCTTGTTTCACTAATTCAGATGGGTAACACCATGTCTATTTATCCAGGCCAAGCGGCACTTGCCTTTTGTGCCGTTGTATTTGTAACAATGATAGCCGCGATGACTTTTGATTCGAGGCTAATTTGGCAGCAGTGGAAGCAATTACCATGACCGCAAATGACCCCAATGTAAACGAAGCGAAGGTCAAACCAACTTCATCTATTTCCCGCATATGGATTATCCCCATCCTTGTTATCGTGATTGGTGGTTGGATGGTGTATTACCAGTGGAAAAATCAAGGCCCGCTTATCACCATTGAACTTCACTCCGCTGCGGGCATTGAAATCAATAAAACGCCGATCAAAGTGCGTGACTTAGATGTGGGGCAAGTTAAAAAAATAACCCTTAAGCCCGATTTAGACGGAGTACTTGTTACTGCCAGAATCGATGCCAGCGCAGCCCATTTGCTTAACGAAAATGCGAAATTTTGGGTCGTTGCTCCGCGAATTAGTTTCTCGGAAGTCTCTGGGCTTAATACGCTGTTATCGGGTAGCTATATTGCGATGTCAGCGAACGATAAGGGAAAGGAGAAACTGCACTTTACCGCCCTTGAGCGCCCGCCTGTAACACCGCCTGGGACACCTGGTCTACACGTTATGCTAAAAAGTGACGACGAGTTTGCCTATAAACCCGGCGACCCCATTATTTATAAAGGCTTTAAGGTAGGCGAATTTGAAGACGCGACCTTCAACATTGAAGAGCGCGTGGTGTATTACGACGCATTTATTGAAGCCCCTTATCACAAGCTCATTACTAACACGACGCGCTTTTGGGATGTCAGTGGCGTTAAACTGCTGCTTGAGTCTAACGGTGTCAGTGTTGAAACAGGCAGCTTAGAAACCTTATTAGCCAATGGCATTACCTTTGGCATTCCCGAAGGCGTCCCGAAAGGCGAGCAAGTGCTCGATAATGCGTTTTTTACTATTTATGGCGACAGCACTTCCGCGTCTGACGCACGATATAAGGTGGCGGCGGAATACTTGCTGCTAATTGACGAAAGTGTTCGCGGCCTTACGGTTGGCGCGCCTGTAGAGTATAGAGGAATTGAAATTGGTAATGTAACGGCAATTAATTCCTTTCCCGCCGTTGAAGGAAATATTCTTGAGCGCGACTACCCTATTCCAGTCCATATTAACATCTACCCGGGTAAAGCGCGACAACCGGATACGGATGAAGGGCTAAGCGCAATAAAACAAACCATAAGAAACTGGCTTCACCGAGATCTTAGGGCCTCGTTACGCATGGGTAATATTCTAACTGGTGGTTTGTATGTTGATTTACAACACGTACCCGACGCCGACGGCAGTGGCAAAATTGAAGTCATTAATGGTTATGAAGTTATTCCAACCGTAAGTAATGAGTTTACCCAGCTAACGCAAAAAGCCGACGCCATTCTAGATAAAATAAACCAGCTACCACTTAAAGAAATGGTAGAGAACGTGCAACTAGCCGTTGATGACATGCGCCTTGCGGCTGAATCGGTAGAAACGGCAAGTGACGATTTTGACGTGCTGATTGGTGACATTGACGCTAAAGCATTAAATAGCAACCTTAATCAGGTATTGGTAAGCCTTGATGGTTTACTCAAAAATTACAGCGAAGGTGGCTTTAATCAGTCGGAAATAAAAGAGACCGTAGATGCACTGCAAGAAACCATGCGCAACATGCAGCCGTTACTCTTGAAATTAAATCAGTCGCCTAATAGTTTAATTTTTTCACAGGGCAGCGAGTCAGAAATTCAACCCAAAGCTAAGAATTAAACGCCAGGTACTACCCGCCAACCTAAATATTACTTGTTTAGGTTGGCGTGAATAATGAATAGCTTTTTTCTACTAATTGAGCATATACGCTATATTTTAGTTTTGAGAAAATCCCACCACGCTGCGAAGTATTATTATTGGAACATCCACGAACAGGGATGAAAGGATCGAATGTTATGATGATGCAGTTTAAGGCTACTTCTTCTTTTACAAAACGTAAAACCATCTACATCAGCACCTTAGCTTTCTTATTTTGTTTTTTATCCGCGTGTAGCAGCGCACCAACGGGGTTAACGTACTACCTTCTTCACGCAACTGGTGATGTGTCGTATATACAGGGGGATGCTAAACAGACTATCGTTTTAGACAAGATAACCCTCCCTGAATATTTGAAGCACAGAGGGTTGGTATACCAAACTAGTGACACTAACCTCCACATATCTACCAGCCACTTATGGGCGGAGCCTGTCGATGAAGGCTTGACCAAGTCGCTAACAGGTGCACTGGCAGTAAAACGTGTTTCGCTTGTTCGCCCCGATCATTACGCCAGCGAAGAGTCTGTTCATATGACGCTGCACATAGACGACTTTGTTAGCACCTATGAAGGTGAAGTTGTATTTTCGGGGCAGTTTGTCATAACGAGCGCATCAGGTGAAAATACGCCACATTCGTTCGTGTTTACCTCCCCTTTAGCTAACGACGGCTTTTCTTCAAGCGTTAAAGCAATGCGAGATGCTATTGAAAAGCTCGCTGTTGATATATCAAAAGCAGCTGTCTCCGCCGGTTAATTATGCTTGGGCCGATAAAGCAATACGTATTAAGTGGCGTAAACCGCCGCTACAAAGATGAAACCAACCGCCGCATTATGGTTGTTAACCTGTTTGCAGCGGTGGGGATGTCTATTACGTTTTTGCTTGGCTCTCGTGCTTTTATTGACGGCGAGTACTTCCTATCGACTATTCTTTTTAGCGCCAGTGTAATATTTGCTCTTTCGCAGCGTTTACAGGTGCGCGTTGCTACTGCAAAGGCGCGCACCTGGTCTATTACGCTATTAATTTTTTGCCTGATGGCTCTCACGCTTCTACTAGTGATAACTGGGGGCAAAGATAATACGGGCCCGCTTTGGATATACCTTGTCCCCCCTGTCACTATGTTTTTTGCCGGTTTTATTCGAGGGTTGCTCGCGCTTGTCGCCTATACTATCGCGTGCACAATCGTGCTATTTGGGTTCAACGAGGCCGATTTTGTGGCCAACTATAGCTATGCGTTTAAAACGCGCCTACTCTATTCATTTGCTACAGTTACGTTCCTGTCAGCGTTTTACGAATACAGCAGACAAAAAAGTTACGACACCGCACTTTACTTAAGTGAGCAGTTTGAACGCCAAGCCAAACACGACCACCTTACTCAACTTTTAAATCGCCGTGGAGCACAGCAGTGTCTTGAACGCGAATATGCCAGAATGCAACGTAATAAGCGTCATTTTTCTATAGCCATTGCTGATATAGACAGATTTAAGAGTATTAATGACTCCCTCGGACACGAGCAAGGTGATGAGGTATTAAGGCAAATATCTAACATTTTCAAAACCCGCTCGCGGGGTCAAGACGTCTTGGCCCGCTGGGGCGGTGAAGAGTTTATGTTCATCTTTAACGATACGGATGAAGCTGGCGCGGTAAAAGCATTAGAACAAATAAGAGCGACCTTAAATAACGCCCCTCTCAATATCAATGGCAATGAAATCTATATTACAAGCAGCTTTGGTGTATGCGAAGTAACGCCGAACATTGACATATCAAGTGCTATCCGCCTTGCCGATAAGGCGTTATACCATGCAAAAGACCACGGCCGAAACCATGTTTGCGCCGCCTCTACACTTCCTTGTCGCTAAATCTTTATTAGTTATCAACGCGAATAATTTTAACTCTGCAAGAAAATGTAATTTACACAAAATTGACTCACGTTTAGTTACATTTGCGCTGTATTACTGAAACACTTTAGCGCTACACTATAAGCAGTTTTCGATATTAAGTAGATTTGGCTATGAAATGGATGAAGTTTGCACTACCTATTGGTGTTTTGATAGTAGGCTATATTGGGATGAAAGGAATCGAAGCCTCTGCCTCTGACTCAGTAATTACCGAAGATGTTGACACTCGCCCCACAGTAACTATTGAGGCGTTAGTCCCTGAAGATGTTCGGGTGCAGTTAACCTCTTACGGTGAAATCACGCCTTTAGAAACCACTAACCTCGCAGCGCAGGTATCGGGAGAGGTTCAACAATGGAACCCCAAATTTGTCAGCGGTGGTTTAGTAAGGCGAGGTGAAACACTTTTTGAAATAGAAGCCGATGCTTATGAAGCTGCGCTATTAATGGCCGAGGCAAACCTTGCCAGCGCTGAAGCGCAGCTTATTCAAGAGCAAGCACAGGCCGACGTTGCGGCGCGAGAAGCGAAAACCATGCCCAATGCTCGCGTCACTGACCTATACCTTCGTAAGCCTCAAGTAATGAGTGCGAAAGCAGCGCTAAAGTCGGCACAAGCCCAGCTTAAAATAGCGAAACGGGATCTTGAAAACTGCAAAGTTAAAGCCCCTTATGACGCGTTAGTTGTTTCAAGGGGTATTAGTACCGGTGACTATGTTACTCAAGGTACGCCCGTTGCCGTAATTAATAACATTGAGTACGCAGAAGTAACCTTCCCCGTGGCTGGCTTTGACCGCGTTTTTCTTGCTGACAACACCATTGGCAGTGAAATCGCTATTGAAGTTGATGACATTCAAGGTGCTACGGTTAAAGGCACTATTCACAGAGATACAGGGGTTATAGACAACAATACGCGTATGAGCTATTTCGTCGCGCGAATTGAAGACCCTTATGCCATCAACTCATCTAAGCCAATTATAAAGTTTGGTTCTTACAGCACCATTGCGTTTGAAGGTAAAACGTTAAGTGACGTGTACCGCGTACCTCAAGAGCTAATTACCAATCGTCTTTTATGGACACTGGATGACGAAGATAGGTTAACGTCACAAAAAGTTACCGTGGTTCGTGAAGAAAATGGCGACTTTTTAATTCAGGGAGACTTTAACGCGAATAAGGTTGTAATGAGCCTTCCAGAGTACCCGCAAAACGGGATGCCCGTGAAGGTGATTGAGACCACTACCGACCTTGTGACAGCAAGCGCTAACTAAGGAGCTGTCATGAATAACCAAAACAACACGCAAAGCGGCATCATTGCTTGGTTTGCTCGAAATTCTGTAGCGGCGAACCTTCTCATGTTCTTTATTATTATCATGGGTATAGCGAGCTACTTCACTATTCAGCGCCAGATGTTCCCCAACATCGAAATAAACTATATCACTATAGAAGCAACGTACCCGGGCGCCTCGCCACAAGAAATTGAAGAAAGTATTTTCATTAAAGTGGAGGAAGCGGTTAAAGATATTACTGAAATAAAGCGCACAGTCTCTCGTGCATTTAGAGGTGGCGGCGCTGTAACGTTAGAAATCGACACCAAGGCCGAGCTTACTGACGTGCTAGATAAGGTAAAGCTTCGCGTAGACAGCATTGCCACTTTCCCCGCTGGCATGGAGCCAGTAAACGTATCGCAAGTTGAGTTTCAACAGCAAGTTATTGAAATGCCCCTAGTGGGCGACTTACCGCTTTCCGAGTTAAAAGTTCTCGCAAAAGAAGTTGAAGATGAACTTTTACAGTTAGGCTCTATTTCCCTTGTTGAGGCTAGTACGCCAGATGATGAGATTGCTGTTGAAGTTAAACCCGATACGCTTAGAAAGTACGGGCTAACGATTGGTGATATTACCCAAGCCATTAACAGCTACTCGGCGAATATCTCGGCGGGTCAATTAAGAACAAACTCGGGCATCGTCTCTGTTCGTGTAGAAAACCAATACTACAGCGGTGATGAGTTTAAGCAAATTCCAATTAAAATTGGTGCTGGCGGTGCAAAGGTTACGTTAGGCGATGTAGCCTACATCAATGATGGTTTTGAAGAGGGTGAGCGTTACTTCAAATACAATGGCATGAACGCTATCTACATCGCAGTGAAAGCCACAAAAACGCAAAATACCATTCCCGTTGCAGAGACGGTAAAAGCCTATATTGATCAGAAAAACGAAACCTTGCCTCAGGGTATAAGTTTACAGGTACTGGTCGATATGACCTACTACCTAAATGCGCGCCTAGACATGATGCTGTCAAACCTCATTCAGGGGTCGATTTTAGTGGCACTTATGCTAACCCTGTTTTTGCGATTCAGATTGGCAGTATGGGTAATGGTTGGCCTCCCCGTCTGCTTCCTAGGTGCAATGATGCTAATGCCCGTCTTTGGCGTCAGCATTAACATTCTATCGCTCTTTGCGTTCATTATGGTGCTGGGTATTGTAGTAGACGACGCTATCGTAATTGGCGAAAGTGCTTATACTGAAATTGAAAGCAAAGGCGGCGGGGTAGATAACGTTGTTCGCGGTGCTAAGCGCGTAGCGACCCCTGCTACATTTGGGGTATTAACCACCATTGCTGTATTCGCCCCATTTACGTTAAGCAGCGGGCCAGAAGGTGCATTTTTCTATAACATCGCTGTGGTAGTTATCTTGTGCTTGGTATTTAGTTTAATTGAGTCGAAGCTTATCCTGCCCGCTCACCTCGCTCACACTAAATTTTCTCCGGTAAAGCAAGACAGCTGGCGTGCTCGCTTTAATAAACGCTTCTTTGCATTTGTAAACGGCCCTTATAAACGCACCGTTACCAAAGCTATTGAGTGGCGCTGGGCAGTGCTGATGATGTTTGTAGCAATGTTTATGCTAAGCCTCGGGCTTATAGGCGCAAACTATGTACGTATGGTGCCAAACCCCAAAGTGCCTCACGACTTCCCCAGCGTAAAAATAGAGATGAATGAAAACGTTTCAGACATGACTACCATCAACGCGCTTAAAATAGTTGAGCAGACCATTTTAGACGTAGAAGAACAAATTATTGATGAGTTTGGCCAAGGTATGATTCGAGACCGCCTTGCGTTTAATGAAGACAGAACCGAAGGGCGTATATTAACGCCGCTAGTTAATGAAGAAGACCGCCCTATTGACACCTTCGAACTAGCGCGTCGCTGGCGCGAAGCCATTCCTGAAATCACCGGCATGAAGTCTTTTACCGTGATTGACGATGTGAACGGCGATGGTGATGATGGTGAGTTTGGCTATCTACTTTTCGGCCCTGATATCGACACCCTTAACGCCGCAGGTCTTAAGTTTATTGAAATGCTTCAGCAGCAAGAAGGCCTGTTCGATGTAAGCTCTACTATCGACCCGCCAAGCAAAGAAGTGCAGATGACATTACTTCCGGTGGCTTACGACTTAGGCCTCACGCTTTCGAATATCGCATCTCAAGTGGGTGCAGGCTTCTACGGTGGCGAAGCACAGCGCGTCATCCGTAATGGCGAAGAAGTGAAAGTAATGGTGCGTTACCCTGAGCTTACTCGTGAGCGTTTTGCAGACTTAAAATACTCACTTATCACTACGCCAAGCGGACAAGAAGTTATGCTAGGTGACGTGGTAGCCCTAGAAGAAAAACCCGGCATTAGCTACATTCGCCGCGAAGGTGGCTACCGCAGCGTATACATTTGGGGCAACATTGATGAGGAAAAAGTTGAGCCGAATGAAGTGGTGACTGAAATTCAGGATAAACTTCTGCCTCAGCTTAAAGAGTTATTCCCATCGGTAATGACCGAGTTAGGTGGGGATATTGAAGAGCAGCAAGCCCAGCAAAACGAGCAAATTCTGTTTTTCTTAGCCGCGATGATCATGGTGTATATCCTACTCGCCGTGCCGCTCAAAAGTTATGGGCAGCCGTTAATTATTATGTCGGTGATCCCATTTAGCTTTACGGGAGCAGTGTTTGGTCACTTTGTACTAGGGCTAGACTTATCTATGATGTCGAACTTTGGCCTTATTGCTGCTGCGGGTGTTGTGATAAACGACTCGCTGGTAATGACTGATTTTGTAAATCAGCGCCGCGCTCAAGGGTACAGCATTAAAGAAGCGGTTACCGAAGCAGGTACTGCCCGCTTTAGAGCAATCACTCTCACCTCTATCACTACGTTTGTAGGCGTATTGCCAATAATGTTCGAAACCAGCTTACAGGCAGCATTCGTTGTACCCATGGCCGCGGCATTGGGCTTTGCGGTGCTTTATGCCACCCTTGTCACGCTTATTTTGGTACCATGCTTGTACCTGATACTGCTTGATTTACGTGGGCCGTTCTCGTTCATCAAAAACAAAATCGTGCGAAGAAAGTCTGATAATCGTAATGTTGATAATAGTGCGACCCCTGACTATTCGCCTGCATCAAGTGGGGCCAGCGATTAACGTTTTGAGAAACACCTAACGGGATAAAGTACACTTAAACAATACGTGTTATATACACAAGTAACGCTAAAGAAAATGAGCCTTATTAGGCTCATTTTTTCATGGTTTTGAAAGGAAAATAAAATGAGCCAAGCAATTTCAATTAGACCTGCAACACCTGACGATACCTCGCAAATTCGCCAATTCGTTTTAGAGCTTGCGATATACGAAAAAGCAGAACACGAAGTCGAAGCATCGGAAGATGACCTTCATAAAACACTATTTGGCGAGGGCGCAACAGCCCACTGTGTGATTTGCGAACATAACAATGCTGCTATTGGCTTCGCCGTTTACTTCTTTAATTACTCTACGTGGCAAGGGCGCAACGGGCTTTATTTAGAAGACTTGTATGTATCGCCAGCGTCACGTGGTTTAGGTGCTGGAAAAGCACTGTTACAACATTTAGCCAAAACAGCGGTAGATAACGACTGCGGCCGCTTTGAATGGAGCGTATTAGATTGGAACAAGCCCGCTATCGACTTTTATGAATCACTCGGCGCTAAACCCAAAAGTGAATGGCTAGGCTACCGCATGGATGGACAGACACTTATCGACTTCGCAAAACAAGGGTAACGTATCGGTGGACAGACACTTATCGACTTTACCAAGTGAGATTAACATTGCCGGAATGCTAGGTAGACGTTTCGGTGGACAGACACTTATCAACTTTGCCAAGCAAGGTTAACATTGCCGGTATGCTAGGTGGATTGCTGATTGGCTGATTGGCTGATTGGCTGATTGGCTGATTGGCTGATTGGCTGATTGGCTGATTGGCTGATTGGCTGATTGGCTGATTGGCTGATTGGCTGATTGGCTGATTTATATAGTGTGAAGGAAAATTGGTAGTCCCTGTAAATACTCTCGGCCTTTAAGAGGGTTTATTTCCGCCCCCTAAAGTAAAAAAGCCATTTGCTTTCGCGAATGGCTTTTTATTAATCACTCATTGCTAAGGCTTTATTTAGAAAGAACCAATCAGTGATAAGCGGGCATTAATGGGCGCACCTACTGTTACCTGATGCGTGGAATGCGCATTAGGGAAGTAAAGCGTATCAGTTAAGTTTTCTACGTTTAGCTGAAGACGTGTCTTGTCGCTAAGTGTGTAGTACGCAGATGCGTCAACACGGGTATAGCTTGGCAGTACAGGTGACGTAGCACTTGTCGATACCTTACTTTCGTCTTGGTATGTTGCGCCAATGCCGAAGCCAAATACTTCATTCACTTCATAAGTTGTCCATACTGACATGGTGTTTTCAGGTAGCTCACGAAGCTCCACACCGCTTGCACTTTCGCCATCAAGGTTGCTGTAGTTAGCAGTAACGTACCACTTATCAGTGATATAACCTTGAAGCTGAAGCTCAAAACCCGATACGTCTGAGTCAACTTCTACAAAGCTTTCTGCATCGTTAGGGTCGTTATCAAGTGACGTTTGCTCATTTTCAAAGATAGCGGCGGTAAAGCTCATGCTGTCACTGAAGTCCCACTTAATACCAATTTCTTGGTTAGTGAAAGTATCTGGGTCAAGTGCGTCTGCATCACCGTTGATATTCGCATACTGCTCGCCACTGCGTGGTAGGAATGACTCGCTGTAGCTTGCATAGATAGAGATATTCTCTTGCGGCTTATAAACAAGGCCCGCACGCGGTGATACTTCTTCGTCTTTTCTGCTGCGCGTTTCAGCTGCTTTAACGTTAAACACCTCAATATCGAAACTATCGAAGCGCGCACCTAGCACTAGGTCGAAGTTTTCTGATAGTGCAATTTCGTCTTGCACGTAGAAAGAGTAAACGTCCAAGTCTACATGGGTGTCATCGTTTAATGTGTTGTCCTCACCATTATAGAATGTAGCAGTAACTGCATTACCTGCACTGTTTACACCGCTCAGTCCTCTAAAATTAAGAGGACGAGAAACATTAAACATCTCCTGATCGTTTCGCAGCGTACCTTCAGGGTCATTAGCACCTACACGAGAATCGAATTCTGGGTTATAGCGGTCTTGATTCGACTTGGTATTAATAACCTCACCACCAAAGATAACCGTATGCTCAATGCCGCCCGTTGCAAACTCGCCTACTAAGTTTGAAGACAAGATAAGGTTTTCACGCTGCGTAGTATCTACATAACCGTCAAGGGTTACTACTTCAGCGTCGGCGTCATAAGCCGCGGCGTAAAAGTTTGAGTAAACTTTGTCGTAGTCACCGTAAAACGCGTTAAAGTTACCTTTTAGGTTGTCAGAGAACGTATGTTGTACATTGGCACGAAATACATCTGCGCCTAATGTCTGATAGTTGTTGTCTGGGTCGCCAAATACAATCTCTTCAAACGCTTCAACTGGCTCACCATTAGCCGTTGGCACACCGCGGTCAATAAAACGCTCGTGATCGATGTATTCATAAGATACGTCAACAGTAGTGTCATCGCTTACTTCAAAGCGCGCGGTAGGGTTAAAGCCGTAGCGATCGCCATAGAAAAAGTCGCGGTGGTTATCTAGGCTCTCGTACATTGCGTTAATGCGAAGGGCTGACTTGTCGCCCGTATCTACGTTTGTATCCAACTGAAGGTTGTATGCGCCAAAGGTGTTGGCAGATACATTGTAGTTTACAAACTTCTCACCCGTTTTCGCTTTCTTAGATACGCGGTTTAAAATACCGCCTGTACCACCTCGGCCAAATAAGAGTGCGTTTGGACCACGAAGAATTTCAACTTGCTCTACATTGTAAAGCGCACGGTAGTATTGAACGTCGTCGCGGTTGCCGTCTAAGTAGAAGTCAGCCGTTGAACGCACACCGCGAAATACAACGGAATCGCGGTGACCTTCACCTTGAGAAGTATTCACACCTGGCGTGTAATCGATAATTTGGCCCACGCTAGTAATACCACGAGCCGTAATTTCTTCCGCCGTCATAATCGACAAGCTTTGTGGCACATCTATGATTGGCGTTGGGCTTTTAATTGAATTTGACTGATTTACTGAAAGGTATTTACCTTCAACCGTTAGTCTTTCAATATCTTCCATATCAGCAGCGAACGCAGCAGGGCTTAAAATTATCGCAGTAGCAATACTCGTAAGTCTAAATTTCACAATTGCTCTCCAAGTGTTCTTCAAAGTGTTGTGTGTTTCTTAATAACCGTTAAACCTATTATTTTGACAACGCTTTTAGCAGCGCTTTGCAATTGCAAATAATAATAGTTGTTATTTGTGGTCTGGATAATATAGAAAAATTTCTGCAATGACGAGCCCTAAACAAGCAAAATTTTAAAACTCTTTATAAATTTTCTTAATATTGTGGAAAAGTATTGACACGACACGTCAAAAAAACGCGCAAAGAACACGCTAGTAAAAGCTTTTTGGCGATAAAACGCGCACTGATATTTTTTTAACGGAAGAAGGCTAACTTAGGAAAATGCGGGTTCGGAATAAATAAGCGGCAGCGAACGGTTTAAAATAAACAATAGGTGGGTGTATAAAATGTAGTAGCTTGGTCGCGTCTGCCGCCGCAGGTACTGGCTGGGCACGCACACGTACAGGATATTTAAGACATATGCTTTAAACCTGAAATCGCAAGATTCCACCCTAAGGGGCTAGTTGTTCGCAGAAAAGATCTTAGGTTACCGCGTAACGCCCTAATATTAGGGCAACGGTATTTTTAGCTACGTTGTGCTTATCTTGATTGCTAAGTACATCTTCTATTTTGAAAAGCTGGGGCCAAAAGCACTGGCCCTTCACTAGGCTGTCAATTTCATCAACAACACGGCTTAAGTCATCGAAATCAATCTTATTATCTGCTTTTGCTGCTTTTAACCAGCGATGCAATGCTGTCTCTTGCGCTTTTAATTGCGCCACTTCATCTTTAAGCTTTTCAGGTTCGTAGAAGAAATGCCCAATGGCAACCCGTGCAATATCAAGGTGCTCTTCGGTAACAGTAAACTCAATATCTTGAAAAATTAGCTCACACAGCTGTTCGGATAAATCACGGGCTGGGTCGTACACTACCGTTACGCTTAGCTTGGCGTCCTCAAATTGCTTAGTCACCAAATGCATTACCAAGTCTTCTTTCGTAGCAAAATGGTTGTATACCGTGCGCTTAGATACGTTAGCCAATTCAGCTAGCTTATCCATACTGGTGCCGTTAACCCCGTATTCCTGAAACGCCTGAGTTGCAGCTTGGATAATAGCTTCGCGCTTTGCATCACTTCGCGTACGTGTGTTGCCCGTCATAACATTGTTCTCATATTAATATGCTTCCATTCTACACCGTACAGTTTACTTTTCAATGTAACCGCACTAAAATGCACTCACCAGTTTACTTTAAGTTAAATTCGTCCATTTCTGCCTTTGTGAAGTAACGAAGACTTAATGTACACACGTCTATACATTATTTACCCTGACATTGGATTACACGCACTTATGCCTATAATGCGATTTACTCACCTATTATTTTTAAGCATATTGTCGGTTTCTGCCCTTACGGCTTGTTCTTCTGAAGAGCCAGTAAAGGAGCAATCACAGGCCTCTCCTCGCTATGTTAAGTTAGCCACGGTCAGTAATATTCCTGACTACGATGAATTTACCTTTCCCGCTGTGGTATCGGCGGTAAAAACTGTCGACCTGAGTTTTGAAGTATCAGGTAGGCTTATACAAACCGACCTTGTAACAGGCAGTGATATCAGTAAAGGAAAGCTGCTGGCGACAATCGACCGAAAGCCTTTTGAACGCCGTGTAGATGAGTCAAAGACGCGACTGGAACAAGCCAAACGTGAGCTCGACCGAATTGAAAAAATGTTCGCGCAAAAATTGGTGGCACAAAGTTCGTTAGACTCGGCAAAGACGTCCTATGAGCTTGCCGTTATCGACTTAAAAAATGCTGAGCAAGATTTAAGCTACACGCAACTTTACGCGCCTTTCGATGCAAAAGTATCGCAGCGTCTTGTTGAAAACAACAGCTTTGTCGCTGCGGGCACTCCTATTGCTCGCCTTCAAGATGTGTCAAAAATCTACTTTAATATCAATGTGCCTGAACGCCTGCTAACGGCTAATATTGGTCGTGGTATCAAGCAAGCCAGCGCAACGTTAGCCACTAACCGCAGTCAGTGGTATCCAGTGAATTACGTAGAGCACTCCACGCAACCCGACCCCGTTTCGCAAACCTATGAAGTGGTATTTGCTATGGAGCCTCGTGAAGAACTGCCGCTTACACCCGGCGCCCGTGCTGTGGTTAAAGTAAGCTTACAAGGTAGCTTATACCCTGAAGGCTTAGTTGTTCCGGTAAGGTCACTTGTGGGCAATGCCGATGCGGGTTTCTCGGTTTGGGTATACAACGAAGCGTCTAACTCGGTAACCAAACAAACGGTCGAAGTTAAGCACATTGAAGACGAACTAGCGATCATAGAAAGCAATGGCCAAAGCAACCTGACTCTAGGACAAAAAGTAGTCGCCGCCGGTGCCACACAAATGCGTGCAAATATGAAAGTGCTTCCTTATCAAGGAGAGAAGTAGTTTATGGATATCGCACGCTATTCAATAGACAAACCGGTTAACGTTTGGTTAATGGTCGTCATACTTTTATTAGGCGGCGTATTAGCCATGAGCAAGATTGGCCGCTTAGAAGACCCTGCCTTTACCATTAAACAAGTAAAGGTATACACCAATTACCCAGGGGCAAGTGCTGAGAAAGTAGAGCGTGAAGTGACTGAGCGCTTAGAGATTGCTATTCAACAAATGCCGCAGTTAAAGGAGGTGACTTCTGTCTCTTCTCCGGGATTGTCTGAAATTACGGTTGAAGTGAAAAGCACGTACGATAGTAACCTGCTGCCACAAATTTGGGATGAATTAAGAAAGCGCCTTCGAGACACCGCCAGTTCACTGCCCGCCGGTACACAAGACCCCATAGTGTTCGACGATTTTGGCGATGTATACGGCCTTTATTACGCGCTAAGTGCGCCGGATTTTGACACACGAGAACTTCGCGAGTTTGCCCGCATTATACGCCGTGACCTGCTTACTACAGAGGGCGTAGCTAAGGTTAATGTAACAGGCGTTCAAAAAGAGCAAATTGTGGCGTACATCAACCCCTACCAACTCGCTGGCCTAGGTATTTCTTTTCCTGATCTTGCCGCGCTTTTCGAGGATAACTTGCGCCCCTTTAACGGCGGTCGTATTAAAGTAGACGAAAAAAACGTACGGCTAATTGTAGAGCGCGCCCCTGACAGACTTGAGGAAATATCGAATTTATCAGTGGTTGTTCCGGGCACAAACCGTTCGCTGCGCGTTGCAGACATTGCGACACTAAAACTTGAGCCTGCCGACATTCAGCCAGTTCACGTGCGCTATAACGGTGAAGAAGCCCTTACCCTGTCGGTGTCGGCACTCACCGACGTTAATATTGTAGACGTAGGCGCACGCGTAAACGCGAAAGTAGAAAAGCTGCTGCAAGAGCTGCCCGTCGGTATTACGTTAACCCCTATTTACGATCAAGCCTCGGTAGTTGATGAGTCTGTAACTGGTTTTATTAATAATCTGGTTATGTCTGTGGCGGTTGTTACCCTTACCTTGTGTTTATTTATGGGCTGGCGCTCTGGCGTTGTAGTAGGTGCCGTACTGTTGGTTACCGTACTTGGCACTATTCTCATCATGTGGCTCATGGATATTCAGCTACAACGCATATCCCTTGGGGCTATGGTTATTGCTATGGGGATGTTAGTAGACAACGCTATTGTAGTAGCCGAAGGCATGATGCTTCGCATGGCAACCGGGTCCACCGCAAAAGAATCTGCCAGCTTTATCGTGAAACGCACCCAATGGCCGCTTTTAGGCGCTACGGTAATTGGTATTGCCGCGTTTTCGGGCATTGGTCTCTCTAACGATGCTACCGGTGAATTCCTGTATTCCTTGTTCGCCGTAGTACTGGTATCTTTAATGATAAGTTGGGTACTTGCGGTGACGTTAGTGCCTGTACTTGGTTCATACTTCTACCGTAAAGGCATCAATCAGACAAACAACAATGAGCCCTCGGCCATGCAAAAATGGTTCAAAGGTACGTTGTTAAGTGCGCTGCGGCTACGTTGGATAACCATTGGTGCGTTGTTTGTCATTACTATTGTGGCCTACGGCAGCTTTGGCATGGTTAAGCAAGGGTTCTTCCCGCCGTCTAATGCCCCACTCTTCTTTGTCCATTACTGGGGCCCTCAAGACCGTGATATTCGCGCCACTGAAGAGGTTGCTAAGGAAGCAGAGAAACGCATATTGGAAATGGAAAACGTAACGGCGGTGACCACCTTCATTGGGCAAGGTGCCGATCGTTTTACTCTAACGTATGCGCCTAAAAGTGCTAATGAAAACTACGCATTTTTCATGGTACGGGCTAATGAACTTGAAAATATTCCGGCTATTCAATCGGCGCTTGCAGACAAACTTACCCACCTAGATTTCGATGCAAGCTTTTACATGGAACGCATGCAGTTTGGCCCGGGTTCCGGCGCTAAATTAGAAGCCCGTTTTTCTGGCCCGGATGCCGACGTTCTGCGACAGCTTGCAGAAGAAGCAAAAGCCCGGCTTTTTGAAGATGGACAGGTTAAAGATATACGCCATAACTGGCGCGAAAAAGGCTTTGCCATTAATACGCAATACGACAACTACAATGCAGGAATTGCTGGGGTTTCCCATAGCGACTTCAGCCAAACCATTCAGTACGCAAGTAGCGGCGTTCAGCTAGGTACGGTGCAAGACGGCGACTATGCCTATAGCATTGTTGCGAAAATGGGTAAGGCCGAAGACACCGAATTGCAGTCTATCCGCGAATCGCAAGTGTGGAGCACCCAACAGCGCCAGTACGTGCCTTTTACACAGGTTTCGCAAGGTTTAGAGCTGATGACGGAAGAAATGCGCATTCACCGCCGCGACCGCGTTCGCACTATCACTGTTGAGGCAGAGCCTGGCGATGATGAAACTGCAGCCAAAGCGCTGGCTCGCATTCGTCCAGTAATTGAAGACATCGACCTTCCGCAGGGCTATTCACTTGAATGGGGCGGCGAATTTGAAAGCTCAAGCGATGCGCAAAAGGCCCTCGGTGCTGGCCTACCTGCAGGGTTCTTAGTCATGTTTATTATTTCCGTGCTCTTATTCGGACACGCCCGTCAGCCGCTTATTATTTGGCTTGTGGTGCCTATGGCGATAGTGGGTGTGGTTACCGGTTTGCTAGCCACCGATATGCCGTTTGGCTTTATGTCGCTGTTAGGCTTCTTAAGTTTATTTGGTATGTTGATCAAAAACGCCATAGTACTAATTGAAGAAATTGACCTTCAAATAGAAGAAGGCTTAGCGATACGACAAGCCATTGTTGAAGCGACGATAAGCCGTGTACGCCCGGTTTCACTAGCGGCGGTGACGACTATTTTAGGAATGGCGCCGCTATTATTCGACGCCTTCTTTGCTGATATGGCGGTGACGATCATGGGCGGCTTAGCGTTTGCTACTGTGCTTACCCTTATCGCGGTGCCCGTGCTTTACAGCCTGCTGTTTAAAGTAAGTTATCGCAAAAGCTAGCGTTTGCACAGAACGGCCCTCTCTGCTGGAATTTCCATAAACTCTTGCAGGGAGGCTGCTACCGTTATAGGGCGTTCCCCATATTTGATTGGCGTGTACTTACCTAGCGCTTAGCCTCTACCCTACTTTGCATAAACTTCATCACATCGCGCCATGACACCATGCCTACTGGGTGACTATCTCCATCGATGATGGGAATACAGGAAATTTTGTGATTGTTAAAAAGCGTAATGGCCGCAAACACGGAATCACTTGGGTTAAGCGTTATCACCTCTCGCGTCATTATTTGATGTGCCCGCTTATCTAATGTTGCTCGGTCAAGTAAGCGCTCGCTAAGCGTATCGACAAAAGGGCTAATCGACTTCATCAGGTCTCTATCAGAGATAATACCCTGTAGTTTATTGTCGTGAACTACCACAAGGTGATGAAAACCTGTCGCAGCAAATAGCTCCCTTAGCGACTGTAAACTATCATCCATGTGAACACTGACAACCCGTGTAGACATGATATTCGCTATGCCCATCGATACTCCTTGTTTAGTTGAAACCAATAATATGGTGCGACTTCCACAATGACTACAGGTAGCTCATTCGTGAGCGCTATCTTATTTTTAACCCACGTACAAATATAACCGCTTTACTTATCTTAGGCCATTATGTATACGGGTTTTCGCCCAATGAAACAGCGACGCAAAATAACCTTAAATCCAATTCTAGCTGATGGTAATAGGGTTCCATGTAACAGCAGAGTTTATAGAATGCTTTGTTGTGCTCTTTTTCTTTAAAATGCGCTAATTCGTGAACGACAAGTGCTTTTAGTAATGGCTCGGGCGCGCACAACAAGTCACTATTAATGGCTAAATCATGCTTACGCGTTTTGCCCTGCATACGATACGTGTGCGTGCCTAACGCGTTAGTTACCATATCACCTTGCTTTTTAAACGCGGCCCGTCCAAACGGTGGAGCGTTTTTTAAATACCGCTTTTTAACATCGGTGGCATACTGATAAAGCAGCTTATCAGTCGTAATAGCATGGGCTTCTGGGTACTTTTTTAATAGGTAATGTTTAAGCTGACTGTTCTCAATAAGCTTAAGCGCTTGTTCTACAATAGTTGAAGGGTAGCCATTAAAATACCGCGCATATTCGTTCACATTTGTTTCTCCTTTGCACAGAGAATTATAAAGCATTTAGTCGTTATGGATAGGGCTCGCTGTTTTAACTGGCACTTTTCAACTGGCGCTTTTCAAATGGGATTATAAAAGCAAACAGTTTTTAGATTTTATTGATAATTGCGATGAATATAGAACATCTTAAGCTTTTCGTGCGTATTGCTAGCACTGCGAATATCAGCCTTGCAGGGCGAGAGCTCAACATATCTCCTGCCGTGGCAAGTGCCCACATTGGCAAACTTGAAGACACCTTGGGTGTTCGGCTTATTCATCGTACGACACGAAAAGTATCGCTTACCGACGAAGGCAAACAATTTTTGCCCCACGCACAAGAAGTGCTAGATAGTATTGAAACGGCCCAAGCGGCGGTTGGTAGCGGAGCGCAAACCCCGCAAGGTACGTTGCGGGTAACCGCGCCAGCGTCGTTTGGTCGTATGCATTTAGTGCCTGCCATCAACGAATTTTTGGAACAATACCCAAAACTGAACATCGACTTCCGATTTAGCGATAGCATTTTAGATGTGGTAGAAGGCGGGTTTGATGTGGCGATTCGCGATGCAGAGCTAAAAGACTCGAATTTACATGCAAAGAAACTCGCCGATGACAAGCGTATTATCGTTGCTTCTAAAAGCTATATAGAAAAAAACGACGCGCCACAAACGCCGGCCGATCTTAAAAATCATAAAATCGTAAATCTTACCGGCTTAGAAGTGTGGGACTTTAAAGGAAGCCACGGCACTATCTCAATTAAAACACCTAATCACCTGCGAATGGACAATGGAGAAGCCGTACGCGACGCCTGTATTCAAGGCTGCGGTTTAACACTAACCGCCACTTGGTGCAGCTACCCGTATCTAGAAAATGGCGAGCTTGTACAAGTGTTACATGACTACCCGCTTGCCACCGACTGTGCCCTGTGGGCTGTTTACCCCACTAACCGTTTGCTAGCACCAAAGGTACGCGCATTTATTGATTATCTAGCCGAACGCTTTAGTGGCACACCATACTGGGATGAAAAACTCAGTGGAATTGTAGCGTAGAACACGCCACCATTTTAATTGCGTTATTTCATGTATCTCGTCGGTTTTTAAAACAAAAATAGGAAATTTTTAATGTGTTCTTGCGTTTCTTTACTATGCTTGAAATAGCTAAAATTCTTACAACGATGAAATTGTTAGCGATAGTAGAAACAACCATCAAACTGGGAAAAAAGATGATAAATAAGCCGTTCACTTTCATTGCGGCCGCAGTAAGTATACTCGTTGCGCAATGCGTTTCAGCAGATCAAGAAAAGCTGAAAGTTAGCGGGTTTGGTACCCTAGCATCTGCCACTGCCGATACCCGAATTTACCAGTTTCGCAACGACCGTTCACAAGCAGAATATGCAAAAAAAGACGGCTTTGCGTTTAAACCACTAAGTTTAATCGGCGTACAGCTCGATTACAGCGTTTCAGATGACCTAGATTTCGTAGGGCAATTTGTTTATCGAGAGCAAGATGAGCAGAACATAGACTCTATCACCCAAATGGCTTTTTTACGCTACGACATTACTCCATCCTGGCAGGTAAGAGCGGGAAGGCTAGCAGCAGATATCTTCCATTTCAGTGACACCAGAGACGTTTCCATTGCCTACCCTTGGGTAAAAGTCCCGACTGAAGTTTACGGTATTGTTCCAGCGCGAAGTTTTGATGGGGCTGATATAAGCTATTTAAGGCGTTATCGCGATTTTAATCTCTCGGTAAAAGGTTTTTGGGGCGAAGGAGAAAGCGACTTTTCTAGCAATACCTTTGAGCCTATTACTTTTGAGAACCTGCGCTCTCTTGGGATTGAGTTAACGGCGTTTGATTGGAGTGTCGCGTTAAAACACACGCGAACTGAAGCTGAAAGTGACAATTTTGACACCGTCTTTGTGGCAGAAAACGTAGCCCAATTGCAGCCGTTTTGGAGTGGCGCTGTCGATTTTTCAAATTCACTAAAATTGCGCAACGCTACTATTCAATATACCTCACTTTATGCCAATCGCTATTTGGGTGACTGGGAGGTGTCTGGCGAGCTGTCTCATATTGACTCGCAGTCTGTAGCGCTAAGACCCTCTTTTAATGGCTTTCTAAATGTTAGTTATCTTTATGGTGCGCACACCTTTTACGGCCTCTTTTCATTCGCAAAAACAGACACCTATTTCCTAAGCGAAGAGCAGCCTAATTTCCCTATCATCCCCGCTACTGCTGAACTAGCCATATTTGTTGAAGAGGTGGCAAGCTCACTGGCTCACAATCAACAAACCATATCGGTTGGCTGGCGCTGGGACTTACGCGAGAATTTAGCGTTCAAAGCCCAAGTCGAACGAACGGATATAGATGCACGGGGGACGGGTCTTAGAGCCAGAAATGGACTCATTGTTGATGATGAAGAAGGCGTAGCGCACACCCTCTTCCTTGCTTTAAGCTTTAGCTTTTAAGGGGGCATCATGAAATTTTTTAGCCGCTCCCCCTTGATCGTTACAGTAGTGCTTTTATTTACTAGCTTTTCTTGTGCAGCACAGGTATCAGACACAATTGTGGTTGTTACTAATCAAAAGAATGACGTGCAGATATTAGATAAGAAAGGCTTAATTGACCTTTTTATGGGCAAGTATTCAGCGTTTCCTAACGGGAAGCAAGCAACCCCCATTGATGTTGAATTAGATGCAAAGCTAAAAGCTCAATTTTACCAAGCATTAGTTGGGTTACCGCTGGCCCGTGTTAACGCCTATTGGTCTAGATTAAAGTTTTCCGGGCGAGTGAAACCTCCTGCAGTTGAACAGACACTAGATGATGTTAGACAGCGTCTTGAAGCTGATGAGTCGGCCCTAGCCTATGTTTATGAGTCGTCTGTTACCGACAAAATGAAGGTAGTATATCGTTTTGATTAATGTTCAGGGTTTAGGCTTTCGTTTCGCACTTTTTTTGGTGATTGCTGCGATGCTAGTGGTGCTGACCACCGCAGAGTTTTTTTATCGCGCCACCTACAAACATGAAATTAGTGAAGCGAACCAAGATATCGAAGAGCTTTACCGAACTGTTGGTGCAACCGCATCGATAGCGGCTTTCTTAGAAGATGAAGACCTGGCTAAAGAGGCGATTAATGGTTTAGTTAAGAGTGATAAAATTTTAGCGGCGTCTATTAAAAGTGACGCCCTTTATTATCAATTCAATGTAACAGAGGCAATTAACTTAAATTCTGAGCCTCGGGTATTTTTAGTACGGCATCCGTTTATACCTGAAGAAACATTAGCGGAAGTAAACATATACCCAAACTTTGATCATATTATCCGCCAAGCTGAGACAATCAGTACCGACAATAGCTATTCGCTATACGTGGAAGCACTTGTCGTAGGTATTGTTGCGTTAATTATCGCCTACTATATCATAATTTTACCTATGCTCCGCGTTAGCCGCTCCTTGCACGAAATTACCCCCGGCACAACACAGCGCATTGCTGTGCCAGATTATCACGCCCGCAGTGAGATAGGCGTATTAGTCGATGATACCAACCAGCTATTAAGCAAAGTGGAGGAGCAGTTCTCTCAAGAGCGGCAGCTAAGAGAAGAAATCGAATTTTTGGAAAAGCGGTTTAGGATGCTTTTCGAAAATGCCAAAACTGCAACCGTTTTAATGACGGAAAACGGGGTTATCGAGCTTAGAAACCAGGCATTCAATGACTTGGTAGAAAAGGTTGGCCTTGGAATTAAGCAAGGCTATGGCGAACTACTCGAAGAGTTATTTGAAAACGCAACGTTGATGAAAGCCTCACTCAAAGAGGCCTTTGCACGAAATGAATTCGCTACCGGCGAGTATAAACTCGTATCTGCGGTTAGCGATAACGTCACGTGGGTGCAATTAATCGCAAGCCCGCTGCTGACCGACGAAGGCGAGCGTTACTACCAGCTTACGTTAAATGACATTTCAAGCCGAAAACAAGAGCTTCAAAAGCTAGCGCTGCAAGCGGACTTCGATGCTTTAACTGGCATTTATAACCGAAATGGTGGTGAAAAGCTTATTGCTAAGTTGATGAGAAAAGAGCATCACTTTGCGTTAGCGCTTATAGACTTAAACGGGTTCAAAGCGGTTAATGACATTTACGGCCACGACGCAGGCGATGAAGTACTTATTTTCGTTGCTGAACAGTTGAAAGAAAATATACGCAAAAATGACGTAGCAATACGATGGGGTGGCGATGAGTTTGTTCTGTTACTTCAAGCGGAAGATGAGACGTCAGTGCAAAAAGTCATAGAAAAGGTGAACAACGGGGTAAAGCAGCCCTTCTACTTTAATAATGATACCAAGCCTACCGTAATTTCTATGAGCGTGGGCGTTGCTTTCTACCCGCAAACAAGTAGTAACACCCATGCGCTCATAAAACTGGCGGATATTGCTATGTATAAAGCGAAACAAAATAAGATAGCGGCTCCAGAGGACTACCTTATCTTTGCTCATTCAGAAAAACCAAAAGCCGAGTAGATTCAACTCGGCTCTCAGTATTAGCGCATACATAAATGTGCATTAATGCTTTGGGATTTTAGGTTATTGAGTGCTTGGCGTCTAATAGGCCACAGCTGTTCCATCGTCTTGATGCTACAAAGCTTCAACCCAAGTTACACCAACATAGCGCCTACTCGCTAATCGTTTTACCTAACATACGTTTAAGCGTACCATCTTTATCAACAAGATGGTGCTTTAATGCGCCAGCGATGTGTAGCAATAAAGCGACAATCACGGTATAACCTAAGTAAAAGTGGATAGCTGCGCCCGCTTTTGAAAGCTCATAATTTATGGGTAGTGTTTTTTCTGGGTCATCAACACTAAAGTTAGGAGCAAATACCTCTACACCGAAAACAGATAAACCATGACCACCCAATACAGAAGCCATTAGCCCCGAAATTGGCATTAGAAGCGTTAATAAAATCAGTACCCAGTGCACGACGGTAGCAAGCTTGTGCTCTAAGGGTTTGTAGTTCGCCACAGCGGATGGCCAGCCGTTTTTCATACGCCAAACCACGCGGGCTAACGCTACGAACAACAATAAGAAGCCTATGGCTTTATGCCAAGGATAAAGCGTGTATACACCGTTTTCCGCCATATAAATGCCCGTTGCGAGCATTCCAATAATGGTTAGTCCAACTAACCAATGTAAAAATACAGTTGTGGTAGCAAGTTTCGTGTGACTATCGTACTGCATGCTTTCCTCACTTTAACAATATTTGTTAAGAACTACGTTTTCCGTAAAGCGTATCTCAACAAGTGCTGATTCCCCCACACATTGTGAGGGAAACGGTAAAAGTTAAAAAGCAATTTTTAGGCCGTTTATATAATAAAGTTCGCAAATACTAGAAATGAGACGGCTATCCAACGTTTTATTCTTTTCTATCAAAAATAGAATTGATGAGAGCCGATATTAATGCGCAGAAATGATCGCCTCCATCTCTTCGATAAGCTTAGTTACGTGTGCGGGGTCATTCGCGAAGAGACTGTAACTGAGCAAAAGTATTGTGATCGTTATCAAAATATTCACCAGAAACTTCAGCAAAGCGTTCAGAATAAATGTTTATATTTTGCTTTCACCTCAACAGCAAGTTGCTTTACGTCATCAAACAATGAAAGGTCTGCTTGAACAGCGGCAAATGTACTTCCTGGGTATTGGGCTTCTAGCGCGCCTTTAATGTTGTCTAGCTTCGCTTTACTCCTGCCGTGAATAATAATGTTGTGACCTTCTTTACCCAACATCTTCACGGTTTCTAACCCTATTCCATCTGTCGCGCCCGTTATTAATACTGTTTTCATTGTCTTTTCTCTATCGCTTATACTGTGTTCGAAACATGGCATGTTGCTCATATACATCAACAGCCTTTTCGTTAGGTTACCAATCAAGCTTCCCTGCGATAATAGTGAATTTAGTTAAAGCAGCTTCAATCAAATCTATATAATACTTACTTTCAATTGCACCGTTTTCAACATGCTTATATCGCCAACAGATTATTTATAAAAAACCATCTAGCCAGCGCGATAAATAACACTTAGACTGCGGGGACAAAAATAAAAACGACAGGTATTACGCCCTCTATTGGTAGCGGCGTTCGCCATTGTTTGGGTGCTGAGCAATTAAAAGTCATTACCATGCTTAAACTGGTGAAGCTGGCTTAATAAGCACGCAAACAATGAGGTACTTTTCAATTTAGTAACAAGGGTTCTCAATTTAATGTCACAACAAAAAGTAGGTTTAGTGGGCTGGCGCGGTATGGTTGGCTCAGTATTAATGCAGCGCATGCAAGAAGAGCAAGATTTCGCGCACATTGAGCCCACCTTTTTCACTACCTCTCAAAAGGGTATTGCAGCACCAAATTTTGCTGGCAAAGATGCAGGTGTTTTAGAAGATGCGCATGATATCGAGGCGCTCTCTAAACAAGATATTATTATTACTTGCCAAGGCGGCGACTATACCAAAGCGGTTTACGACGACTTGCGGGCATCAGGCTGGAAGGGCTACTGGATTGACGCTGCATCAGCACTACGCATGAAAGACGATGCAGTCATTGTACTAGACCCAGTGAACCGCAAAGAAATTGATAGTGGCATTGAAAAGGGCATTCGCACTTATGTAGGCGGTAACTGTACCGTGTCACTTATGCTATTGGCACTAGGCGGCTTATTCGAGCAAGACTTGGTTGAGTGGGCATCGCCAATGACCTACCAAGCGGCGTCGGGCTCTGGTGCTAAACACATGCGTGAATTAATTAGTCAAATGGGGGCCATTCACGCTAATGTAAAAGACAAAGTGGAAGATCCGGCTACCGCTATATTGGATATCGATCAACAAGTATCTGAATTTATTCGAAGCGCAGAATACCCAAGCGAGCAGTTCGGTGTACCACTTGCCGGAAGCTTAATTCCGTATATCGATTCTCAGCTTCCTTCAGGCCAAAGCCGTGAAGAATGGAAAGCCCAAGCAGAAGCCAATAAAATTTTAGGTATCCAAGGCAGTGAAGTACCTATTGATGGTATTTGCGTGCGTGTAGGTGCTATGCGCTGTCACAGCCAGGCAATTACGCTTAAGCTAAAGAAAGACTTACCCGTTAGCGAGATTGAAAGCATTCTTGCAAAGCACAACGATTGGGTAAAAGTTATTCCTGATGACCGTGATGCTACCATGCGGGAACTTACGCCAGCGAAAGTTACCGGTACCCTGTCTATTCCAGTAGGCCGTATTCGTAAGCTCAACATGGGGCCAGAATATATTTCTGCGTTCACCGTGGGCGACCAGCTGTTATGGGGCGCTGCAGAGCCACTTCGCAGAATGCTGCGTATTGTCCTTGAGCAAAACTAAAACTTAATTTTACTCAGTAAAACCTAAAACGCCTTACCATTAACTGGTAAGGCGTTTTTTATAAGAAGTAGTGTGCGTATTAAAAGACGACAACGGGAAATTATAAGCTAAAAGCTCACATCCCACTGCAGTGAATAGATTGTGCTATCGCCGACTTCATTGTCGAACTGATCGAGAGAGATTCTGCTTACCTGCGCAGTAAGTTTGTTGTCGTGACCTTTAAAAAACCAATTAAAGGCCAATGATTTTTCGTAAAATTCTTCGTCTTTCTCACTAGTATTAGGTGAATAGGTAGCATAGCGCACAGCAATTTCTAAAGGCTTGGGCCACCACTTTAATGACTCATTTAAAAAGTAGCCTGCTTGAATATAGTATCCACGCAACGTTGTTTCGATATTATCATTAGCCACATCAACAATGTTTTTCTCGTGGTATTCCGCTTGGGCACTAAAGCCTTTGTAAAAGTAAGCGCCGTCAATCACAAATTGTCGAATATCGTACTGCCCTTCAACCTCACCTTCATCAAAGTTGGTCAAATTACCTGCTCCAGATGAAGAGAAACGCGTGAATTGACTTTTAAACTCAGCCCCTGCGATAGCTATCGCGGCTTTCGGAGTAGATGAACGTGCAATGTCACTATTCTTAAAACCGACTTCTTTACCTAAAAAATTCCACTGCAGACGACCCGAATACATGGCCTCACCATCATGATTACTATAGTCACCACGACCTGAACCATTAAACATACCTGCCCAGTAATTGAAATTAGCAGCACCACCGTTATCGATATGACCGTAAATAGAAGCGCCCATTTGTCTGTCTAGCGTGAATATCCTATTGATTATCGAGCGGTCCATCATTTGTTGACCTCCGCTACTTACGCTTCGTTCTCTTGAGTATTCGACTTTCCATTGACCAAGCTTTGCGCTTAGCGAGTCATACTTTTCAAACGCCACAGTGGCATTCAATGTTCTTTGATCGGCGGCGTCATATTCGATACTGTAAGTGAACCAAGGTTTGCCGATATGGCCGTCTACCTTAATACGCGCTCGGTTAACACCGAATTGATTTCCACCAACGTGGTCGAAATCACTGGGCTGCGTAGGTTGACCAGCCCCTGGATTGGCGTAGCGAAACTGGATACGCCCGCGAACGCGTAAAGAAAACTGCTGGTTGTCACTTTTATAGCTAAGGCCATTGCCTGTATACGCCGAAGGTACAACATCTGAGATTGCCAACTCTTCAGAGGCTACACCTTTAATCGGTAGACACCACGTGAAGAAAAGCCCTAAAAAAAGAGATAATGAAAATTGAGATTTGAAACGCAAAACATACTGAGAATACGGAAATTTGCGCGCAGGATATAGATTTTAGTATAAGATTCAAGAGCGCTGACACAAAAATGACATAAAAATGTAATATTTAATGTTGAACCGCTAGTTTATTGGCCTAAAAGCGCGTTAGCCGCTAAGTGGGGGCTTCCCGATTTGGCGTGCTCTGACTGTTTTACCAAAGATACTATATGGCGATTAACAGGAGTAGGAATCTTAGTTTTCTCCCCTAGCCTCACAATTTCACCATTCAGATAATCCACTTCAGTTCGTCTTCCTAGCAGTAAATCCTCATACATGGATGAGCGAGCTTCGGGGTCTATCTTGAGCGTCGATGCCGCTACAATGTTGAATAGAAAATTGGGCAGTTTCATGATTGTCGGCATTAGTTGAGGGATGACCTTTCCGGTTCTTGCAGGGGTAATGCCTTCAGCGTTAAGTACCTCTAACGCTTCACTTAGTACCTGTGCCATAACCCGCCGGTATTGCCTGTCGCCTAATTGTTTTTTCAAGGGGACGCCCGATAAGGCATTCACCGCGTTATTCAAATTCATAATAAACTTGCCATATTGCACGGCGACAATATCCTCATAAACCGTTACCGGCAACGATGCGTTTTCTAAACCACTAATTAGCGGTTTGCACAGCCCTTGCGGATCTTCGAGTGCCAAGTTTCCTTCCGTACCGCAATGAAAGTGCCCCTGCCCTTTGTAGAACACATTGAAAGGAACCATGCCTGCAATAACCTCCTGCGATAGATACTTTCGAAGCCGGCTTGGGTTAGAAACTCCGTTTTGCAAGCTAATAACAATCGCACTTGGTTTGGCCCACTGCTTGATCATTTTTGCAGCATGGGCGGTATCTTGGCTTTTTACGCACAGTAAAATGTAGTCAGCGTCTTCTAGGCTTTTATTATCCAAAGCGAAAGTGACGTGTTCAGGGTTTACAATTTGCTTGCGCCCTTGCCAGTCAGTCACTTTAATTCCGTTCTTGGCAATATCTTGCTGTAACCGTTCACGCCCGATAAGCGTTATGCTATTGACGTAACTAGGTACAGCGCCCGACGACAGCAGGCATCCAGCAACATAACAGCCAATACTGCCTGCCCCTAACACAGTTACCTTTGTCATCTTCACTTCCTATAGTCGTCTTTTGTCGAAATAATACGCGCTTTACTGAACCCGCTATGCCTAAGTGCATTTCACTAAGTGCTAATACCTGGATGACACTCGCATCTCATCGAGCTTTTGATAAATTTAGATCACGCTTATGGGATTAGCATGTTGTCTTAGGCCCTCGCGCTAGCTATCACGTAACGTAGCGCGAAGCTGATCGTAATGTAAACAAAAAAGCCACAAATAAATAACAAAAACGCATTCAAATCAGTTATTTCCTATCACACCGATTCGTTCTTTCAATTTTAATAGTCAGGTTGATCTCTCTACAATTAGACCAAGTAGTCAATTAACATATGGTCGAATAGAGGCTTACCATGTTGTGTCAACAACCTGCATCTGAATCTACCTATACTCGTAACGCTCAAGACACTGTAAGTGGCAAAGTTGCCCTGGTAGCGGAAGGTGGCGGCCAACGGGGAATTTTTACGGCAGGGGTACTTGATGCATGGCTAGACGCTGGCCACGACCCTTTCGATATTTTAATTGGCACGTCGGCAGGCTCGCAAAACTTAACAAGCTTTGTAGCCCGTCAGAAGGGCTATGCCAAGCGACTTATTCGAGGATTAACGCGACACAAGCGGTTTTTCCAGATGGGACGCGGCTTAGTGGGCAAGCACATTGTCGATTTAGACTGGTACTTTCAAAAAACCCAAGAAGCGAATCGTTTGCTTGACCTAGATACGGCAAAAAGTAATGTGGCCAACAGAGAAATTCTGTTTACAGCAACTAATGCGCGAGATAGAAAAGCCTACTTTTTGAACCCGATGAAAAGTCAAAATAACTGGGTTGACCTAATCAAAGCGTCAAGTGCTTTACCATTACTTTATAAGCAAGGCGTACCGCTGCATACCGAAATCGAAGCGAAGAAAGCAGCTAACACCGATTTTTACTTAGACGGCGGCCTAGCTGCACCTTTGCCAGTTACCGAAGCCTACCAACGAGGGGCGACTAAAATTGTCGTGATTCGTACGGTAGATGAAGGGTTTCAAGCACAGTCGCCATGGCTACAAAAAATAAGCGCGGTTATGTGCGCAACGGGGACATGCCCGAAGACCATTGATTACCTTCTGCAGCATGAGCACGCCTATCAAAAAGAGTTGGCGTTTATTGAAAATCCACCTGAGGGTGTAGAAGTCATTCAAATTTTTGCACCTAAGAAACTGCAAAGCAAACTTCTTGGCAGCAGTGATGCACAGCTTCGCCACGACTATAAACTTGGCCAGTACGCCGGTGCGGCTTTCTTAGAAGCAGAGGGTAAGGCACAAACGCATTACGAAAGCGTAGCGGCATTTACAAAAGCAAAACTAGCAAAAGAAGCAAACGAGGACAGTATTCGTATTGCAGCAAGGCTTAACAATACGCTAAGTGAAAACGCTCAGGCGAAGCGCTCTGCTTTCACACTGCCCCTACCTGCTCAGGCAAAGGCAGACAAAAACGAAAGCAGAATGTCTGCCTAGCACAATAGCTACCCGCTAAATGTAAGTAGAGTGCTGTAAAAATACAACAAGCACTTAATGGCTATCAAGCGTTAAACCATTAAGTGCCGAAAACGTAATGTATTGATAGTTAAAGCAAAAAAATCAGCCACCTTGACAGCAAATAGAAAAGTATTTATAAAACGCCTTTTCACTATTTCATCAAGTAAAAAATGTCAGAATTATCAACACCTGTAAAACAAACTGAAGCGCACAAACTTATTGAAGGTCTATTGAAATCTAGCGATCCAACTGCTGAGCTAGATAAGATTTCACAAGAGTACAACATTGCGAATTGGGGCCAATCGAACGCGGTTTCAGCAGACCTTTATGACGCAGTACGTGACCTACTTGGCAAAGGCGTAGTAACAGGCAACGACCTTGTTGCAGGTAAAGACACGATGGACCCGATTGTTCATAAGGTACAAGCGGAAACAGAAACGCTTATCGCTAACCCTAGCGAAGCAGACGCTGACCGTGTTCAAACCTTCGTACTTGGTTTCTTACGTACTTTCGTAAGCCAACTACTTCACCCAGGTACAAAGAAAGCGATTTACGCGAAAAAGCTTCCTGACCTAATCAAAGTCCATCAGCAAGTTGCGAAGTAACTTATTTACAGCGCTATTATTACCAAAAGAAACTCACTTCACGTGAGTTTCTTTTTTTTTTGCCCTGCGAAGCTGGCACAAAAAAACCGGCGTAAAGCCGGTTCTTTGCATTTGGCGGAGAGAGAGGGATTCGAACCCTCGATACGCTATAAACGTATACACACTTTCCAGGCGTGCGCCTTCAGCCACTCAGCCATCTCTCCAAATTTTGTATCAAGAAGATTTCAACTACGAAAATCCTTGAGCGCGCGTATAGTAGGTAAAGCCGCGCGCTTAATCAAGAACTTGCTGGAAATTATTCAACAAGTGCTTATAAAACGTGCGCTAAAGGCCGCCTTTTGCTTTTAACTCGGCCGAGAAGTTAAGCATGCGATCAAGGGGAATCAATGCACCTTTACGCAACGCATCATCGACGAATATTTCATGGCCATCACTTTCGCCCGTTAAAGACGCCTTAATCGCTTCTAAGCCGTTCATTGCCATCCAAGGACAGTGAGCACAGCTTTTACACGTAGCGCCGTTACCACCCGTTGGAGCCTCTATAAACGTCTTCTCTGGGGTCAGTTGTTGCATCTTATAAAAGATGCCCTTGTCGGTGGCAACAATAAAGGTATCGTTATCCATGGTTTGCGACGCTTTAATCAACTGACTGGTCGAGCCAACCGCATCGGCCATATCTACCACGCTGGCTGGTGATTCTGGGTGAACCAGTACGGCCGCGTTTGGATACAAGGCTTTCATATCAGCAAGCTTCTGCGCAGAGAACTCATCGTGAACGATACACTCGCCCTGCCACATTAACATGTCGGCACCGGTTTGTTTTGCAATGTACGAGCCTAGGTGTCTGTCAGGACCCCAAATGATCTTCTTGCCCTGGCTGTCTAAGTGCTCAACAATTTCCAAGGCTATGCTTGACGTTACTACCCAATCAGCGCGCGCTTTTACCGCCGCCGACGTATTCGCGTAAACCACAACAGTGTGATCAGGGTGTTGATCACAGAACTCACTGAACTCTTTTACCGGGCAACCAATATCAAGGGAACAGGTCGCTTCAAGTGTAGGCATTAGCACGGTTTTTTCAGGGCTAAGAATTTTTGCTGTTTCGCCCATAAAGCGAACGCCAGCAACAATTAATGTTTGCTCTTCTACATCTCTACCAAAGCGGGCCATTTCCAACGAGTCAGCTACGCAGCCGCCAGTCTCTTCAGCGAGTGCTTGAATTTCATGATCGGTGTAATAGTGCGCCACAAGCACAGCGTTACGGGCCTTTAGCAAGGCTTTAATCTCTGCCTTTAACTCAGCTTTGCGTGCTTCTGATAATGGCTGTGGTTTTGCTGGGAACGGGTACTCTACCTGATCCACTCGAAATGCTACTGACATTAACCTACATCTCTGTTGCGACAAGGGTGCGGATTATACCCAACTGTCATAAAAATTACACACTACCTAATCAACATTAGCGTAATTAAATAGTCATATTTGTGCTTACCTGTTCTACTACATGGGGTTGCGTAAACCAGATCAAAGACCAATGAGATGAATTGCAGTACTTAATTAGAAAGCTTTAAAGATAGAAAAGAAACTGATAAGTGATGTGTTATAAGTGCGGCTCTTCATCATTAACGGGGGACATCCGCATTCATTAAACTGATTTTGCG
>NZ_CACSIG010000046.1:0-1614 GCF_902705815.1 Alteromonas infernus | reverse complement strand
TGAATTGCTTGTTATCAACATTGATTGATAGCAAGGCAATTCTTCCGATTAGCTTGTCATGCATACAACATTACCCTTGTCCGATTTCAAAAGGCGGACATGAGGCCGATACTCAAGGCTTTTTAGGGTTGTATGGTTAAGTGACGAAGCGTATACGGTGGATGCCTTGGCAGTTAGAGGCGATGAAGGACGTGTAAGTCTGCGAAAAGCTGTGGTGAGCCGACAAAATGCATTTGAGCCACAGATGTCCGAATGGGGAAACCCACCTGTTTACAGGTATCGTTACGTGAATACATAGCGTAACGAGGCGAACGAGGGGAACTGAAACATCTAAGTACCCTTAGGAAAAGAAATCAAACGAGATTCCCCTAGTAGCGGCGAGCGAACGGGGAACAGCCCTTAAGCTGTTTAGTGTGTAGTGGAATCCTTTGGGAAGAGGAGCGATACAGGGTGATAGCCCCGTACACAAAGCGTGCTTTACAGTGAAATCGAGTAGGTCGGGACACGTGTTATCTTGACTGAATATGGGGGGACCATCCTCCAAGGCTAAATACTCCTAACTGACCGATAGTGAACCAGTACCGTGAGGGAAAGGCGAAAAGAACCCCTGTGAGGGGAGTGAAATAGAACCTGAAACCGTATACGTACAAGCAGTGGGAGCCCTTCGGGGTGACTGCGTACCTTTTGTATAATGGGTCAGCGACTTATATTTAGTAGCAAGGTTAAGCGAATAGCGGAGCCGTAGCGAAAGCGAGTGTTAACTGCGCGTTTAGTTGCTAGGTATAGACCCGAAACCCGGTGATCTAGCCATGAGCAGGTTGAAGGTTGAGTAACATCAACTGGAGGACCGAACCCACTGACGTTGAAAAGTCAGGGGATGACTTGTGGCTGGGGGTGAAAGGCCAATCAAACCGGGAGATAGCTGGTTCTCCCCGAAATCTATTTAGGTAGAGCCTCGGATGAATTCCATTGGGGGTAGAGCACTGTTAAGGCTAGGGGGTCATCCCGACTTACCAACCCTTTGCAAACTCCGAATACCAATGAGAACTATCCGGGAGACACACGGCGGGTGCTAACGTCCGTCGTGGAGAGGGAAACAACCCAGACCGCCAGCTAAGGTCCCAAAATATTGCTAAGTGGGAAACGATGTGGGAAGGCACAGACAGCTAGGAGGTTGGCTTAGAAGCAGCCACCCTTTAAAGAAAGCGTAATAGCTCACTAGTCGAGTCGGCCTGCGCGGAAGATGTAACGGGGCTAAGCAATATACCGAAGCTGCGGCAGCATGTTTACATGCTGGGTAGGGGAGCGTTGTGTAAGTGGATGAAGGTGAGTTGTAAAGCTTGCTGGACATATCACAAGTGCGAATGCTGACATGAGTAACGATAATGGGAGTGAAAAACTCCCACGCCGGAAGACCAAGGTTTCCTGTCCCATGCTAATCAGGGCAGGGTAAGTCGGCCCCTAAGGCGAGGCAGAAATGCGTAGTCGATGGGAAACGGATTAATATTTCCGTACTTATATAATCAGTGATGGAGGGACGGAGAAGGCTAGGCAAGCTTGGCGTTGGTTGTCCAAGTGAAAGTGTGTAGGCTGGAATTTTAGGTAAATCCGGAA